>JAWKNW010000018.1 GCA_041391505.1 Rhodothermales bacterium | reverse complement strand
TCGCCTCGCAGATCCAGCACGGCATCCGCCGGCTCGAGTACGCATCCGGCGAGCTGTCCGAACTGGCGCTCGGCGGCACGGCCACCGGGACGGGCATCAACTGCCATCCCGATTTCCCCGGAAAGACCATCGCCCTCATCGGCGAGGCGACGGGGCTGACGTTCCGCGAGGCGGAGAACCATTTCGAGGCGCAGGCCGCCAAGGATGCCTTCGTGATGGCCGCCGGCGCGCTCAACACGCTCGCCGTGTCCCTGATGAAGATCGCCAACGACATCCGCCACATGTCCAGCGGCCCGACGAGCGGCCTCGCCGAGATCCGGCTGCCGGCGATCCAGCCCGGCTCGTCGATCATGCCCGGCAAAGTCAACCCGGTCATGAGCGAGGCCCTCATGATGGTCTGCGCCCGCGTCATGGGCAACCACACGACGATCACCGTCGGCGGACAGCACGGCAACTTCGAGCTCAACGTGATGATGCCGGTGATGGCCAGCGCCATGCTCGAGAGCATCGTGATCCTCGCCGGCGCCTGCGACGCCTTCCGCACGAACTGCCTCGAAGGCATCGAAGCCGACCGCGACCGCTGCCGCGAGCTGCTCGAACTCAACCCGTCGATCGCCACGGCCCTCAACGCCGCGATCGGGTACGACAAGGCCGCGACCGTCGCCAAAACGTCCGCCCGGGAGCGGAAGTCCGTCCGCACCGTCGCGAAGGAGATGGGGCTGCTGTCCGACGAGGCCCTCGACCGCTACCTCAACGTACGCGACATGACGGAGCCGGGCATTCCGGGGTGACGGGACTGGGGATCGGGCATTGGTCACTGGGCATTGGTCACTGGGCATTGGTCAATGGGCATTGGTCGATGGGCATTGGTCACTGGGCATTGGTCACTGGGCATTGGTCAATGGGCATTGGTCATTGATGCGAATCAGCCGTTGAAACGTTCAGCAAAAAGAAATGTCATCTCGACCGAAACCCCCGCGTACGCGGGGGGAAGCGGAGAGACCTCCTTATGCCGAGCACTGCGCCATTGAGGATGCGGCAGCGTCGTGATCTCCACATGACATTCAAAAGCCCATGTTAAGGAGGTCTCTCCGCTCCAATGCCGGCAAGCCGGCGTCTTCGGTCGAGATGACATTATTTTGGGACATTTTGCCCCAATTCAACTACGTATTGGCATCATTGGGCATGGGCCAATGGGCAAGGGTCACTGGGGATCGGTCGCTTCGTTTTGGCCATCGGTACGGGGTTATCGGTCGGGATCGGCTTGATGAGGGGCTTCTCATTTCTGCCCATACTAAAGCCGGCGTGTCATCCGTTTAGCCCCTGTACCACGCGAGTCGTCGCTGCGGCACGCTTTTTTCTCATCGGATAGACACCGGGTTCGCCCGCGCCGGCTGACAGGCTGGCATACACCGGATGAATTCGCCGACGATATTATGTCAGGCCGTACGCGCAACGATTCCAGATTCAAAAGAGGTTGAGCATATGAGTGTGAAACGATCGATTCCCATTGCCCTGTTTGTTATCGCGTCGTTCCTGGGCGGGATATTCTTCACAACGGCAGGGTCGAATCTGTTTTCTGACGAGCCTATCACGCCGAGCACCCAGGCGGCCGTCTCCGCGCTCCAGGAGGGTACGACGGCCATCAGCAAGGAAAAAGTAGCATCGGCGCTGGCGCTGGAGGATGCCTTCACCGCCGTCGCCGAATCGGTAAACCCCACGGTAGTCCAGATTCGGCTGGAGAAAGTCATCAGCCGGCAGCAGATGCCGGGCAATTCTCCGCTCGAACAGTTTTTTAATCCGTTCCAGGGCCCCCAGGAAGATTTTCGCTCCGACGGCCTCGGATCGGGCGTCCTGATCCGCGATGACGGCTATATCGTCACCAACAACCACGTCGTGGAAGACGCCGACCAGCTCAAGGTGCGGCTGTCCGACGGCCGCTTCTTCGACGCCACCGTGGTCGGCACCGACCCGCTGAGCGACCTGGCGGTCATCAAGATCGACACCGACCACATGCCGCACGTCTCGTTCGGCACGGCCGACAACCTGCGCGTGGGCCAGTGGGTCATGGCGGTGGGCTCCCCGCTCTCGGAGGACCTCGGCAATACGGTCACCGTGGGCATCGTGAGCGCCCTGGGCCGCACGAGCAACCAGATCTCGCAGCTGAACGTCTTCGCGAGCTTCATCCAGACCGACGCCGCGATCAACCCGGGAAACTCGGGCGGGCCGCTCGTCGATCTCCAGGGCCGGCTCATCGGCATCAACTCGGCCATCTTCTCCCGGTCGGGCGGATACCAGGGCATCGGCTTCGCGATCCCCGTCGACGTCGTTGAAAACGTCGCCACGCAGCTCATCGACCACGGCAAGGTGCGTCGCGGGATGCTCGGCGTCAACTTCGACGGCGTGAGCGAGGCGCTGGCCAACATGCTCGACGTGCCGCGCGGCGCGGCGCAGATCACCTCGGTCCAGGAGGGCAGCGCCGCGGATAAGGCCGGCCTCAAAGAGAACGAGATCATCGTATCCGTCGAGGGCATCGACCTGATGGACGCCAACCAGCTCCGCACCATCATCGGCAACAAGCAGCCGGGCGAGGGCGTCACGCTGGGCGTCATCAACCAGGATTCCGGCAAGAAGCGCACGGTCGACGTCGTGCTCGGCGAACGCAAGGATGACGAAGACGTGGCCGCGAACCAGCGCCCGAGCGAGCGGGACAACGAGCCGGGCGTCGAATCCCTCGGCCTCACCGTCCTGCGCGACGTAACGCCCGACATCCTGCAGAGCCTCGGGCTCGAAGGGGAGTCCATCGAGGGCGTCGTGATCGCCCAGATCGACGAAAACAGCCAGGCCTTCCGCGACGCGGACCTCCGCCGGGGCGACATCATCACCGAAGTGGACCGCAAGACGGTAACGTCGCGGAGCGACTTCATGAAGGTGTACAGCGGCATCGAGGCCGGCGATTCGTTCCTCGTGCGCGTGCTGCGTGCACAGAATGGCAGGTCGGTATCGTTCCTCACAGCCCTTCACAAACCGTAACGGTTGATCGCCGGGGGCGCCCTCTCAAGGGGCGTCCCCGTTTTTTTTGGGGCTATCCGCCGCCCATCACATCGAAATCGCCGGCCAGGACCCGGTCCAGCCGGCCCGTCCGCCACGCCCCCCGGCTGTCGCGCACCAGCGGCGAAGGCTCTTTCCGATAGCGCCGCACGATCACCGCGTTCGCCGGCAGCCCGGCCAGCGTCGCCTCGGCCTGCTGGCGCAGGGCGGCTGCGGTATCCGCCGGCCGCACGGGCTGCGGCGCCACCCGGACCCGCACGCGCAGGCGCTGGAACGATTTCCCCTCGCCGGGCGCCTCCCAGACGTGCCACCCGTCTTCGCCGGCCAGAATCCCGTACGAGCCGAACCCGGTGACGGCGAGGATCATCCGCCCCGGCTCGCTCCCCCCTTCCCCGAACCGTTGCAGCACGGTGTGCCGCATCTGGCGTTTCTGCGCCCAGCCGACGTACATGCCCCCGATCGCCTCCGCGAACTCCCGCGCATCCGCGCCCGCCGGCGCGCCGTCGCGGCCTGTGTCAATCAGGAGGAAGGCGTCGCGCGGCGCGCTCGATGCCTCCTGTTCGATCGCGCGTTCGAGCACATACAGCCGCTGCGCGAGACGCTGGATGAGCACCGGCGAGTAGGCGGACCGCTCCTGCCGGCCTTCGCCCTGCAGCCGGGTCAACAGCGACTCCGCCGTGTCCGCGGCCCGCTCGATGCGATCCATAAACTCGACCTGCGACAGCACGTCGTACCGTCCATCCCACTCCCAGAACGACGCCTCCGCGGTCCGCTCCAGCGCCGCTGCCTTGCGCTGCTCCCACGCGTCGGACTCGATAGCATCCAGCAGCGCCTCGAAGCGATCGACGAGGCCGTCGACCTCGGCCCGCGTGCCGAGGGGTTCGAGCACGAGCGGTTGCAACTGGAAGGGCGCTTCCGGCGGGCGCGCCTCCGCGGCCGGCGCGTCCTCCGTATCGGCCTGATCGGGGTCGATGAACTCGACATCGAGCCCATCCCCCGCGCTGCGCACGAAGAGAAATTGATCGCCCTCGGGAAACTGATGGTTGACGATCGTCATGGCGAGGGGCGAGAGCAGGTAGCGCTCGATGGCCCGCTTGAGCGGGCGGGCGCCCAGTTCGTTGCTGAAGCCCTTTTCGAGCAGGAAATCGAGCGCCGAATCTTCCCATTCGACCGCCCAATCGCGGTTGCGGAGACCGCGGCGCGTGAGCACGTCGCGCAGCTCCTTGAGCAGGATGTCGCGGGCGATGGTCCGGCTGAGGGGGCGGAAGACGACGACGCGGTCGATGCGATTCAGAAACTCCGGGCGGAAGGTCTGCCGCGCCGCACGCTCGACGCTATCCGATGAAAATGTCCTTTGTTCGCCCCCGAAACCCACGCTGTTGCCGGCCGGGACCGCGGCGCCCAGATTCGAGGTGAGGATGATGATCGCGTGGCGGAAGTCGGCCGTGTTTCCCCGGCGGTCGGTGAGCCGGCCGTCGTCGAACACCTGCAGGAAGAGGTCCCAGATGCCCGGATGCGCCTTCTCGAATTCGTCGAGCAGGACGACCGAAAAGGGCTGTTTCCGGATCTGGTTGACGAGCGCGACCGACTCCGCGCCGCGTTCGGCGTCGCCGAGCAGCCGGCGGAGCGCGTCTTCCGTCATGAACTCGCTCATGTCGAGCCGGATCATGCGGTCCGGGTTGCCGAAGAGAAACTGGGCGAGGGTCTTCGCGATCTCCGTTTTCCCCGTCCCGGTGGGCCCGACGAAGAGAAACACGCCGGACGGGCGCGAGGGGTCGCACAGGCCGGCCTTGATCATGGCGACGCGTTCGACCAGGCAATCTACCGCCTCCGGCTGCCCCAGGACGCGCTGCTGAAAGAGGGCGCGGAGGGCGTCCAGATCCAGCCGTTCGCGTTCGCTGAGCAGGGAAGCCGGAAGGCCCGTCAGCTCGGTGAGCGTGGCGATGAGACGTTCGGAGCGGAGCGGCTCGGGATCGCCGGCCTCGGAACGCGTCCCCTGGGCGAGCCGCAGCAAGTCCAGCAGATTGCCCGGCGTGGCCGACTTGTCCAGGTACTGGCGGGCGAGTTGCAGGGCCTCGCGCAGGATCTCCTCGCGGATCGGGGGAAACCCGTCGGCGGTGGCGCGCCGCTCGCTCCAGGCGCGGGCGAGGTCGAGGGTGCGCGTGTCGTCGAGCGGCTCGACGGTGATCGCCTTGAGGCTGGATCGGAGCAGGGGCTTGACCTGGACGATGCGCTCGTAGGCCGCCGGCTCCGTCTCTCCCAGCACCGTCAGGCTGCCGTTTTCGATGAAGGGCGCGATCATGTCGAGCACGCTGCGCGGGTTGTCGCGGTGCCAGCCGGCGAAGATGAGGTCGTGGAAGTCCGCGATGACCCAGAGCACCTTGCGATGGCCGGCGAGGTTGCGCATCAGCTCCTGGACGCGTTCTTCGAGCTGGCCGACAAACATCTGGCCGGCGACGACATCCATCGCGCCGGCTTCGAAGACGATCCACCCCTCGGCCTGGAGGCGGCCGGCGACGGCGTGGATGAGCGTGGTCTTCCCGACGCCGGCGTCGCCTACGACGAGCGCCGAGCGCGACCGATCCTGGCGCAAGGCTTCGAGCACCTGGTCGGCATGGTGATCCAGGACGGCATGGGGCACGATGTCGTGGACCGGCGGCTGGGCCCATACGGTGCCGATCCGCCCCAGCGCCTTGCGGTCGATCAGGGCGCTGCGCCAGGCGTGCAGCTCGGCGGCGAGCGGTTGCAGGGCGTCCAGATGCAGCGCCGCGAGGAGCCCCTCGACCACGTCGGCCTGTTCGGTCTCCAGCTCGTCGAGAAGGCCCTCGAACGTGATGCGTTCCCCTTCGTCGATGCGTTCTCCGACAAAGCCGCGCAGAAATTCGAGCAGGATGGGGTTGTCCTTCCACCAGGTCTGCCCCGCCAGGAGGAGCCGGCCGGCCAGCTGCCGGCCGCCGTGGCGCTGCATGGCGCGCGTGGCGAAGAAAAACGGCCAGAGGTAGATGCGCTGGATCCGCTCGAGGATGCGGATGGCGATGGAGGGATCCTCCGGCTTTTGCGCGAGCGCCTCGAGCGCGAGGCACGAGATCACCAGATTCTCGCCGGCGGCATACGCGAGGAGCACCTCGACCGGGAAGTCCGCCTCGACGAGCTGGGCGAGGGTTTCCTGAAACCGGGCATGGGTGAGCAGGTCCCGCGGATGCGCGGAGCGGTGCAGGAACGGTTCGAGTTCCTCCGCGACGCTATACAGGTTGCGCTGCAGGGCATCGCCCACGGCGGCCGGCTTGTTCGAGGCGCCGTCCGCGCGGCGCCGGCCGATGAACCAGATCAAGAATCCGAGCAGCAGCCCGACGAAGAGAAAAAACGCGTGTTCCATTCCTGAAAAGCTTGCCATTCGGGGGGTCGATAATTCCGCCAAGAATTGAGCCAACCTTAATAAAGTAACCCCCCGTCAATCCGATTACATGTTCAAACCCCACCTCCCTGTTCAACTACCGCTTCGACGGATAACTGGCATGGATCTATGAATTTGTATGTTTCCCGGTACTCCGCGGCAACACTAGGGCTCGTGTGTTTGCTTTTCGCGGCGGCCACCCCCGCAGCACAGGCGCAGCACGTGAGCATTCAATCGGCCTGTGGGGCCGACTGGGAATTGCCGATCAGCGTCAAGGACGCTAAAAAGCAGACAGAGACCCTCACCATCGGCCAGTCGTCCTCGGCGTCTGACGCGGTCAATGCAACCTGTGGCGAGGCCGACACCCCGCCGCCTCCGCCGCCCGGCATCTTTGGGGCGCGCTTTCTTCTTCCCGACGCAAAATCGTATTCGGCGGCCGACTACCGGAGCAATGGGTCGCAGCGCGTCACCTGGCGCATCGTCCTGAGCGGCGCCCACTCGTTTACGTTCGAATGGGACCCGACGGCGCTGCCGGCCGGCGATTTCTGGCTCAAAGATACGATCAATGGCGGCTATGTCAGCATCGACATGGCCACCACGACCAAATATGTGCTCACGGACAAGACGATCACGGAGCTCGTGATCGAACGGTATCCCGACGGTCCGTGCATCGATCTGCCGGTGACGGCCGGCTGGAATCTCTTTTCGATCCCGCTGGAAGCTTATGATATGCGTCCCCAGGCCCTCTTCTCGGACAAGCGCGCGCGCCCCTACGGGTTCAACGCCGGCTATGAGGCCCCCGCGCAGCTGGCGACGGGCAAAGGGTACTGGATGCAATTCAAAAAAGCGGCGACCTACAGCATCTGCGGCATCTACGCCGACGGCGGCATCGACGTGGCGATCGGCTGGAACCTCGTTGGTCCCCACAATCAGTCCAAGCCCATCGGGTCGATCGTCAAGAACCCCTCGACCACGGTGCTGTCCAGCTACTACGGCTACGACGGGACCATGTTTGTGACGGACAGCCTGAAGGCCGGCCGCGGGTACTGGGTCAACTCGAACAAGGTGGCCGTTCTGACCGTCGGCGCGGGCAAGACCGATGCGGACCCCTTCAGCCGGCCCTTCGCGGTGCGCGCCGAGGATCCGGAATGGACGACGCTCCGGCTGACCACTGCGAGCGGGAGCACGCAGACCCTGTTTGTATCGCAGCGGGCCCTGTCGAGCGATGAGACCTTCGACTACGCCTTGCCGCCAAAGGCCCCCGGGGACGTTTTCGACGCCCGCTTCGCCTCGGGCCTGCAGGTCGCGGCCCTGTTCGCCGCGCCGGCGCTCATCGAGCTGAGCGGCGTGGACTACCCCCTCACGCTCACTGCCGAAAATCTCAGCGATCAGGCCCTGTACGTGACGGATGGATCCGGCCAGTCCGCGTTCTACACCGCGGTGCAGGAGAGCCGGCCGGCGACGATTACGGAGCCCATGGGCCTGTTGCGGCTCACGCTCGGCGCGGAACAGGTCGGAACGGAAGACCCGACGACGTTCGACACCGCCTTCGCGCTGCATCCGGGCTATCCCAATCCGTTCTCGCGCACGACGACGCTGAAATACCAGTTGCCGACCTCCGCTTCGGTGCGGCTCCGCGTCTTCAACGCCCTCGGCCAGATCGTGGCCACGCTCGAAGAGAGCATCCAGGCTCCGGGGGTCTACGAGCGGACGTTCGATGCGAGCGCGCTCTCCGCCGGCTTCTACTACTACACGCTGGAAGCCGGTGACTATCGCGCCGCGCGGACCCTCGTGCTCGTCAAGTAACGCCAGCCCACCCCCCGTTCGAACCGGCGGCGATGCCGCCCGCCTGGCCCTCAGCACCCATTATTCCGGCTAACGATTATCATGGCTAACCTCTACAAAACCGTCGTTTTGCTGCTCGTACTGAGCATCCTGCCGACGCGCAGCTACGCCCAGATGGCGACGCAAGCACACGTGCTCGAGATGGCGGACAAAGCCCGCGCCGCGGGCTCCGTCCGCGTCATCGCCGTGCTGGACACCGCGTCCGCCGCGGGAAAAACCTCCACCGTCAACCGCCTGATGTCGCTCAGCCTGAGCGATGCCCGGGTGTATGAAAACTTCCCGCTGGTGGCGCTCGAAGTCGATGCCGCCGGCCTGGCCACCCTCACCGGCATGTCCGGCGTGACGGCCGTCCAGGAAGACCTCCCCGTGCCGCCCGTGCTGGCGGAAGCGACCCAGATCATCGGCGCCCAGGCCGCCTGGGCGGCCAGCAAGACGGGTCTGAACCAGACCGTGGCCATCCTCGACTCGGGCTACAACCTGAACCACGTCTTCTACAAGGCCCGCATCCGGGAAGAGGCGTGTTTCTCCAAAAACGTCGCGGGCGTCTCCACGTCGATCTGCCCGAACGGCCAGGACACGCAGACGGGCACGGGCTCGGGGGCCGGCTGCGATCCGACCACCGTCGGCCACGGCTGCCTCCACGGCACCGGGGTCACGGGCGTCGTGATCGGTAAGGACAACGGCTCGATCGGCTTCAACGGCGTCGCGAAGGATGCCAAGGCCACCATCATCACCGTCTTTTCGAACCACGGCGGCGGCAACGTGTTGGCGTGGCCGTCCGACTACATCGCCGCGCTCGATTACGTCTACTCCCGGCGCACGACCTACGCGATCGCGGCCGTCAACATGAGCCTGGGCGGCGGACGCTACACAAACCACGATCAGTGCGACGCCGCCAACGCGGCGACCAAGACCGCGATCGACCAGCTCGCGGCGGCCGGCATCGCGACGATCATCGCCAGCGGCAACAACGGCTATACCAAATCGATTTCCTCGCCGGCCTGTATATCGACGGCGATCGCGGTCGGCGCCACGACCAAAGACGACGCGATCACCTCGTTCAGCAACCACGCCAGCATGGTCAAGCTGCTCGCGCCGGGACAGAGTATCACCACGTCGTACGATTTCACGGGCGGGTACTCCGCCGTGAGCGGCACCAGCTTCTCGGCCCCGATGACCGCCGGCGCCTGGGCCGTCATGCGCCAGGCCAAGCCGACGGCGACCATCAGCCAGATCCTGAACGCCTTCATCGACACGGGGGTGATGATCAGCGGCCGGTCGGGCGTGGCCCCCATCCCCCGCATCCAGCTCGACGCCGCCATCGCCGATCTGGCTTGCGGCTACGACTGGAAGCTGTACATGACGGCCAAGGACAAATACAAGCTCGAAAACACCTTCGCGATCGGCCAGAGCACGTCGAACACCAACGCCCTCGACGCCTCCTGCGGCGAGTCCAAGCTGCCCCCGCCCCCGCCCAGCGAAGTGTTTCACACGTCCTTCCTGCTGCCGGACGGCATCACGTACACGAACAACGACTACCGGCCGGCGGCGACGGTGCCCCAGACCTGGACGCTCAACATCAGCGGCGGCATCCCCATCACCTTCACGTGGGACCCCAGCCGCCTCTCGACGGGCTTCTACCGGATGACCGACACCGAAACCGGCGCCATCGTGAACGTCGACCTCAAGGCCACCAACACGTACCGTCTCGTCGACAAAACCACGCAGACGCTCACCATCCAGCGTTTCCCGGCCGGCTCCTGCGTCGATTTCAACGTCGTCAAGGGATGGAACATGCTCTCCATTCCCATCGACCCGCTCGATAACCGCATCGGCGCGCTGTTCAACGACAAGAAGGCCTCGGCATTCGGGTACGCCGGCGGGTACGCCGACGCGCTGACGCTCGATCAGGGTAAAGGGTACTGGTTCTATTCGTCCAAGCCCAAAACCTTCAACGTCTGCGGGCACACGCCGGGCACCAACGTGCCTCTGGTCGCCGGCTGGAATCTCATCGGCGGGTTCGATGTCGACATGAAAGCCAGCACGCTAACCACCTCGCCGGGCGGGCTGATCCAGTCTGCCTTCTACGGCTACGACAACGGGTACGTGGAGGCCGACTCGCTCAAGAAGGGCCGGGCGTACTGGGTCAAATCCAGCGGCGCCGGCAACCTGGTGGTGCAGACCGGCATCTCGGGCGCGCCGCAGCAGCCGATCGACCGCCCCGTGGCCACCCTCTCGCGCCGGCGCAGCGTCGACTCGACGTGGACCGAACTGGAGATCGTCGACGCCGCCGGCCAGGTGCAGACGCTGTATCTGGCGCCCAGGACGCTCGAGGAAGACGACGCGATCGCGTTCCTCCGCCCCCCGATGCCGCCCGAGCTTACGTTTGACGCCCGGTTTATCGACAACGCCCAGGTGGGCATCCTCGACGCGAAGGCCGACACCGTGCTGCTCCGGGGCGCCGCCTTCCCGATCCGCGTGACGGCGCACAACCTGAACAGCCGGCGCATCACGCTCAACGACGCCGCGCGCGACGTCTACGCCGAAACGCTGTCGGAGGGCAAAACGATCACGCTCGCCCAGCCCGTTTCCGGCCTGCTCCTCAGCGCGGCCGCCGTAGCCTCGTCGACGGACGACGAGGGGCTCCTGCCGATCGCGTATGCGCTCGAGCAGAGCTATCCGAACCCGTTCAGCGAGCGGACCACCATCCGGTTTGCGCTGCCGCGGGCCGGCCACGTCGCGCTGCGGGTCTATGACGTCCTCGGCCGCGAGGTGGAGGAACTCGTCGACGCCCCGATGCCGGCCGGCTACCACGAAGTCGTGTTCGACGGCTCCCGCGCCGCCTCCGGCCTCTACGTCTACCGGATCGAAACGGACGACTATGTGGCGATCCGCCAGATGATGCGCGTCAGGTAACGCGCAGCACGAGCTTCCCCGTATTCAGGTTGGCCTCCATGCGGCTGTGCGCCGCCTCGACATCGGACCAGTCGTAGACGGTATCGATGACGGGCACGAGGTGGCCCTCCTGAATGCGGGGAAGCATATCGGCGCAGAAGGCCCGGGTGAGTTCGGCCTTGTAGTCGGCGCTGCGGTTGCGGAGCGTCGAGCAGAGGATCTGGAGCCGTTTGCGAAAGAGGTGGCGGAGGCTGATCGACTCCACGCGGCTTCCGCCCATCAGCGCCAGGATGACGAGCCGGCCATCCATCCCCAGCGATTCGACATTGCGTTCGAAGTAGTCGGCCCCGATAAAATCCAGGACGACATCTACCCCTTTGCGGTTCGTCAGCCCCATCACGGCCTCGTCGAACGCCTCGTCCCGGTAATCGATCGCCGCCGCGGCGCCCAGGGCGAGACACGTCGGATGCTTCTGGCGCGACGCGGTCACATAAACCCGGGCGCCCAGCAGGCGGGCCATCTGGATGGCCGCCGTCCCGACACCGCTCGCGCCGGCGTGGATCAGCACGGTTTCGCCGGCCTGGAGCCGGCCCAGCCATACCAGCGCCTGGTAGGCGGTCATGAACACCTCCGGTATCGCGGCCGCCTCTTCGTACGAGAGGCGATCCGGTACGGGGATCGCCATGCGGGCCGGAATAACCACGTACTGCGCATACCCGCCCCCCGGGAGCAGCGCGCACACCCGGTCCCCGCCGCGCCATCCGCGGACCTGTGCGCCCACGACCTCGACTTCGCCGGCCATTTCCAGACCCAGCACCGGGCTCGCGCCTTCCGGCGGCGGATACATGCCCTTGCGCTGCAGCAGATCGGCCCGGTTGAGGGCCGTCGCATGGACGCGCACGAGGAGGTCGTCCGGCCCGCAGGTCGGCATCGGACGTTCCTGAAACACAAGCCGGCTGTGGGCGCCGGCGCCTTCTACATGGATGACGTGCATGAGGGTGTGGGATGCGCGATCACGATGCGAGGGTCGTGATCACGGATACTTCGGTGTGGAGGGTGCGATGAACCGGGCAGCGGTCGGCGATCTCGAGGAGACGCGTTTTCTGGGTGTCGTCGAGGGGGCCGAGGAGTTCGATCTCCCGGTCGATCCGGTCGATCTTCCCCGTCTTCTGCTCGCAGGAAGCACAATCCTCCGCGTGGATCTTCTCGTGGCGAAGGCGAGTGACGACGCCTTCGAGCGGCCAGTTCTTGCGGTCGGCGTACATCCGCAGCGTCATCGACGTGCAGGCGCCGAGGGCGGCGGCGAGGAGGCCGTACGGACTCGGGCCGAGATCGGTCCCGCCCAGCGACACCGGCTCGTCGGCGACGAGGGCGTGGCCCTGCGCCGTGATTTCCGTCACGTAGCCTTCCCGGCCCACGCGCGCCGTCACGCGGGCGTCGTGCGCGTCGCCTTCGTGGCCGGCGGCGGGCGCCGGCGCGGGCGCGAGGTACTTGCCAGCCCAGGCCGCGAGCACCTCGCCCACATACTGCGAGTCCGCCTCATCGCTCAGCAGGTGATCCGCCTGATCGAGCGAGACGAAGCTTTTGGGATGGCGCGCCGCCTGAAAAAGCAGCGCGGCGTTCTCGATGCCGACGATCTCATCCAGCGGCGCGTGGAAAATCAGTAGCGCCCGGCCCAGGGTCTTCAGGTTATCGTCCACCCGCTGCGCCTCGATGTCGTCCAGAAACGATTTCCGGATCGTGAACGACCGGCCGCCGAGGGAAATATCCGCCTCGCCATCGGTTTCGATGCGCCGGGCGGCGTCGCCCAGCAGATTGGTCACGTGGGCCGGATCGTGCGGCGCGCCGATGGTCGCAACCGCGCGGACGGAAGGAAGCTGGGCGGCCGCCTTCAGCACGGCGGCTCCGCCGAGGGAGTGCCCGACGAGGATGGCCGGCCCCCGGTCGTACCGTTCCAGGAAGGCCGCCGCGTCGACCAGGTCCTCGACGTTGGAAGAAAAGGTCGTGTCGGCGAAGTCGCCCTCGCTTTCGCCCAGCCCGGTAAAATCGAACCGGAGCACGGCGATGCCCCGCCGGTTCAGCGCGCGGCTGATGTGGCCGACCGCGGTGAGGCTCTTGCCGCACGTAAAGCAGTGCGCGAACAGCGCATAGGCACGCGGCGCGCCCTCGATCGGCATGTCGAGCCGCGCGCTGAGGCGCTGCCCGTCTCTATTCTCAAACGTCAGGTTTTCGTAGCGCATGGTACGGTACGTCAGGTGTGCTCCAGCGTAAAGCGGGCGCGGGCCGTGGTCGGCCGGCGGCCGTCCGGATAATACGTACGTTCGACGACTTCGACCCGCTCCTCCCGATCCACGAGCATCACGGTGGAGCACCGGGTGCCGTACGCGTCGCCCTCGATAAACACCGCCGAGAGGCGCCGCTCCCATTCGAGCGGCACGCCGGTGCGGGGCAACTGGTCGTCGGGCGCCTCGACCGGGTCATGGAGCCCGTCCAGCAGGCGATCGGGGTCGAGCGTGCGGGAGCGGAGCGCATCTTCCAGCATGGCCTTGCCCCGGATGACCTTCGGCCACGGGGTATCCAGCGCCCGATTGCTCAGCCCGTAGATCCCCGGCGTGAGGATGCGGACGCCCGCCTCCCGGTTCGTGTGGTAGCCGAGCTGCGACGCGTCGCCGGCGATGAGGTTGAAGCCGTTGAAGGGCTCCGACGCCCCGGCGAGGCGCGCGAGGTAGTCGGCGGCGGATTCCGTACCGGCAAGATAGTCGACGACCAGCCGGCCGCGGGTCGGCGCATCCTGCCGTTCGGCGCCGGGTTCGCGCACGTTGGTGAGGACGCCGAAGCGCCCCCGGCGATCCACCCCGAACCAGGTGCCGCCGGCGGACAGGTCGCGCCCCGCCACGATGCCGGGCGGGTCGTCCCACGGCGCCAGCGGCCGCGCCGGCCGGTCGAAAAACTCGTCGCGATTCGTGGCCAGGACGAGGCGATAGGCGGGATGGACGTCGTGGGCGAGGACGAGGAGGCACATGGGGGATGCGGGATGGGGGATGCGGGATGCAGGATGCGGGATGCAGGATGCAGGATGCGGGATGCAGGATGCGGGATGCAGGATGCGGGATCATACAGGGTGGGCTCGAACCTCGGGGGGCTTCGCAGGTACACGTCGCACACAAAGGAATCCTGCCCGTTCATGAAGCCCATCGCACGCTCCGTAGAGAACATCCTGGTGGCAGCCGCCGGCGTACTCGGCCTGGTGCTGTTCCTGGTGTTTTTCCCCCGGGTACAGCCCTCGGCCCAACTGGGCTTGACGGTCAGCCGCGACCAGGCGTTTGAGATCGCCGAGGCGCAGCTCGAGGCGGCCGGCGTCGATATGACACCCTACACGGAGCGGTCGATCCGGTTCTCGACGGAGAACCGAAACGACGCCTTTTACCGATCGATCGGCGCCCCGGCCGACGCGCGGGCCCGGCTGGAAGCGCATGCGCCGGGTGCGTTCTGGGTGGCCCGGTTCGCCAATCCGGAAGCGGGCGATTTCTACCGGGTGCATGTCGGCCCCGGGGGCGACGTATTTTATTGTACCCGCCAGATCCCCGAGCGGGAGTCGGGGGCGCACCTCGAGCAGGCCGAGGCGCGCCAGATCGCGCGCGATGCCCTCGATGGCCGGATGGCGGTAGACTGGAGCGCCTACCGCGAGGTCGACGCCCAGTCGATGAACATGCTCGCGCGGAGCGAACATTCCTTCACCTGGGAGACGACGGAGGCCGTCCTCGGCGACGCCCATCTGCGTCTGACCGCGACGGTCTCGGGCGACGCGCTGGCCAGCTGGAGGCGGTCGATCGACTTCCCGGCCGATTTTGCGAGCACGTACGCGTCGCATCAGACGACGAGCCGGCTCGCCGGCATCCTCACCCTCATCCTGTCGATCGCCCTCTGGATCGTGGCGCTGTTCATTTTCGCCATCCGCTTCAAGGCGAGCGAGGTGAGCGTCCGCAACGGCCTGCTCGTCACGGCGGTGCTGCTGACCCTGTTCGCGGTGTATTTCATCGACGTCTTTTCGGTGTTCGAGGAGACGGTCGAGGGGCTGCCGGGCCAGAGCATGACCGTGCTGTACATCAACCTCGGGTTGCAGGTCTTTTTCACCTGCCTGGGGTTCTTCTTCATCTGGATCGCCGGCGAGTCGCACATGCGCGATCTCTGGCCGGCGAAGCTCCGCACCTTCGACGGCCTCTTCGCGCGTTATTTCACGTTCACCGACATCGGCCGGAGCATCCTGCGGGGATACGGACTGGGGCTGGGGCAACTCGGTTTGTGGTACGCGGTGTTGTACGGCCTCACCCGCCTGCCGGCCCTGTGGCCGACGGTGAGCGCGACGGAGCGGCAGATCCTCTCGGCGGCGAGCCTGTCGCTCGCGCCGTGGCCGCCGCTGGCGCCGTTCGCCTACGCCGCGATCGGCGCGATGCTGGCGACGGGGTATATCTTCCTCTTCGCGATGCCCCTGCTCACGAAGCTCACGCGCCACTACGGGCTGGCCGCCGGCATCACGGCCGCCGTGTCGGGCGCCCTGTTTTTCGATCTGACCGTCACCCATCCGCATTGGGGCACGGCCGTCGCCGGCATCGTCGTCAGCAGCCTAGCCCTCGGGTTCTTTTTCAAATACGACCTGTTCGCGGTGTGGGTCGGCATCTTTATCTCCCAGATTGTGCCGTACCTCGCGATGCTTGTCGCCCAGCCGGCCGGCCCCCTGCTGAGCAGCGGCATCTCCGGCATCTCGGTACTGGTGCTGGCGCTCGTGTTCGGCCTCTGGGTGCGGCTGAACGGGAGGACGCTGCGCGCGGATCAGATCGAACCGGTGTACGTCCGCCACATCAGCGAACGGCAGCGGCTCAAGCTCGAGCTGGACATCGCCCGGAAGGCGCAGCTCCAGATGCTGCCGCAGAAACTGCCACAGATCTCGGGCCTCGACATCGCGGCGTTCTCCGAGCCGGCGCGCCAGGTGGGCGGCGACTACTTCGACTTTTTCGAGCTGGGCCCGGACCACCTCGGCTTCGCCGTCGGCGACGTATCGGGCAAAGGCATGCCGGCGGCGCTCTACATGACGATGCTCAAGGGATCGCTGCAGTCGCAGGCCAACCTCGAAACCCCGCCGGCGGCGACGCTGAGCCGCATCAACCGGACGTTTTATAAATCCGCCGAAGCGAACACGTTCGTCACGCTCACCTACGGCGTCATCAGCATCCGGGAGAGCCTGCTGACGTTCGCGCGCGCCGGCCATAACCCGATGATCGTCTACCGCCCCGCCGGCCAGATCGTGTTTTACCTCCAGCCACCCGGCATCGGCATCGGGCTCGAGCAGGGCGAGGTGTTCGACCGCGTCCTCAAGGAAGAGCGCTTTACGCTGCAGGCCGGCGATACCCTCATCCTGTACACCGACGGGCTGACCGACGGGCGCAACAGCCGCGAGGAGTTGTTCGGAAACGACCGGCTCACCAGCCTGCTGAAAGCCACGCGCTATACGAGCGCCGAAGAACTGCTCGACGCGATCCGCGCCGGCTACAACGCCTTTGTCGGCCGCGCCGAACCGTACGACGACCTCACCTGTATGGTGATCAAGGTCAACTAGACGCCCCGCCCGCACCGACCCCGCCTTTTTTATCCTCCTGACCGTACCCGACCCATGCCTCTTGCCCCAATCCCCGTTCGTTTGCCGGATGGACGCCGGTACGATTATGTCATCGGCTCGCTGTTCAGCCTGGCGGACCGAATGCGCGACGCCGGCCTCCGGCCGGGGCTCTGCTTTGTCGTCACCGACGTGCACCTCGCGGCGCCGTACGGCGCGCCGCTGGTCGCGGGGCTTCGGGCGGGTGGCTGGGAGCCGCACCTGATCACGCTCCCCGCCGGCGAGACCACCAAGGCCCCCGAACATCTGCAGACGATCTACGACGCCGCCCTCGCCGCCGGCATCGACCGGAAGACCCCTATCGTGGCCCTCGGCGGCGGCGTCGTGGGCGACCTCGCGGGGTATGCCGCCGCGACGTTGCTGCGCGGCGTGCCGCTGGTGCAGGTGCCCACGTCGCTGATCGCGCAGGTCGACAGCGCCATCGGGGGGAAAACCGGGATCAACCACGGCGTCGGAAAAAACCTCATCGGCGCGTTCCATCAGCCCCATCTCGTCTATGCCGACATGGAGACGCTCGGCACGCTGCCCGAGCGGGAGTGGTTCAGCGGGCTGGCGGAAGTGGTCAAACACGCGCTCATCGCGGATCCCGACCTGTTCGACCGCATGGAGAGCCAGTGGGAGGGTATCCTCGGGCGGGACATGGCGATCGTGCCCGGCATCATCCACCGGGCGGCTGCCATCAAGATCGAGGTCGTCCAGGAGGACGAGCGCGAGTCGGGCCGGCGGGCCATCCTGAACTTCGGTCACACCTTCGGCCACGCCATCGAGCGCGTGGCCGGCTACGGCGCCTTCACCCACGGCGAGGCCGTGGCGGTGGGGATGATCGCGGCGCTGCAGCTTTCCCGCCTGCTGTACCCCGGCGTCGACTTCGACCGCGCCGAGCGGCTCGTCCGCCGAATCCCCGTCGAAGGAACCCTGCACGGGCTTTCCCGGTCAGCACTACGTGACGCGATGCAATCCGACAAGAAGAAAGCCGGCACCCGGCTCCGGTTCGTCGTCCTCGATCGACCGGGGCACGCGACGGTGGCCGAAAACGTGTCGGAGGAAACAATTGACGCAGCGTGGGATTATGCGAGCGCGGATTGATCGATAACGATCATCGCGCGCTGCGTGCCCCGTGATGTGCCGGCCCCCTCCGATCACGCGCCACGTGCTGTTTCTCCGCTCCGATCGCGAGCCCGCCTTTCGGATCACGCATCAGGTATCGCCAGACGGATCTCCATGCGCGCACTGCTACATATCCCCCGAAGCGTGCTGAAAGGCGCGCTCTACGCGGTGATTGCCGGCGCCGTCCTCTTTCTGGCCCTCACACGCACCCAGGTCGGGCGCGACGGCCTGCGTCTCCAGTTCGAGCGGCAGTTCAACCTCACGTTCCACGGGCAACTCCGCATTGGCCAGCTGCAGGGTAACCTGCTCAATACACTCTACGCGCACAACGTCCACCTGCTGGACCGGGACGGCGCCCTCGTCGCCTCGATCGACGCCGCCGTGGTGCGGCTTCGCTGGCAGGACCTCCTCCGCCGCACTGTCTCGCTCAACAGCATCACGCTGATCCAGCCCGAGCTGAACCTGCTGCTCCGGGAAGACAGCACCTGGAATATCGGAGACCTGTTCAAGCGGCGCGACCCCAGCGTCCGGAACGATCCGTGGGAGTTTACGTCGGCCGACATCCGGATCATGGACGGGGCGGTCCACACCCACAACCTGGGCGCCGATCCCCTGCCCGTGCGGGAGGGCCGGCTGTTCGACTATACCCGCTACGACATCTCCCGCATCCAGACCCGCATGAACGTCGAGTGGGTCTCGGATATCAAGCTGCTCGATATCGACTACTTTTCGAGCGACCTCCCGCCGATCGCCAAGCGAATCGAAAACGTGCAGGGGCAGTTCGTCATCATGGACGACAAGGTGGAGCTCAACCAGGTCGGGGTCCTCTTCGGGGGCACGACCCTCGTGATGACGGGCAGCCTCGATCATATCTCGCAGTTCCCGGACATGCCCGGCGACGCCGCGCTCGACCTGGAGCTGTTCGACAGCCGGATCGCGCACGCCGACCTGCAGCATTTCTTCCCGCGGCTCCCCGTAGCGGACACGCTGCAGGCCTCGGCGCGGCTGCGGGGCACCCTCCGCGACCTGTCCGTGCCGGCCTTCAACGTGCGCCGCGGCGCCACGGCCCTCTCGGGCACCGGCTTCCTCTACGGCTACCCCGACTCGCTCAGCATCGCCGTCAACGTCGACCCCGGCCGGCTCACCGGCGGCGACCTCAAGGCCATCTATCCCGCCGGCCGCTTCGACCCCATCGAGACGATGGGCGTCGTGGAAATCGATCGGCTGGATGCGCGCGGCACCTTCCACCCCGGCGCGAGCGGCGCCCGGCCGTTTTCGGTGAGCCTCACGCTGGACGCCCACAGCGCGGCTGGCCACGTCGCCGGGTCGGCGGACCTGTCGATGAACGCGGCGCGCCGCCTCTCCTATCGCACCGACCTGCAGGTGGACTCGCTGAATCTCGCCCGGGCGCTGCCGGAGGCCCCGACGAGCGATATCAACGGCGCCCTCTACGCGTACGGCAACGACATCGCGCCCGAGAAGCTCGACGGCGAACTGCATCTCGCGCTGCGCTCATCCTCGGTGGAAGACCGCCGTGTCGACACGCTCGACGTGTACCTCGCCGCCGACGCCGGCGTCTGGAACGCGTTCCTGCTGGCGCGCCCCGAAGGTTCGGGCCGGCTGGAGGCCGAGGGCCGCGTCAACTTCGCCTCGGCCCAGCCCACCGTCGCCGGCGAGCTGACGCTCCGCCGGCTGGACCTGGGCGAGCTGCTGCGCAACGACTCGCTGCAGACCGACCTCAACGCCCGGCTGCGGTGGCGCGGCGAGGGCCTCGCCTGGAACGACATCCGCGGCCGGCTCCAGCTGGCCATCGACTCGTCGACCGTCACCCACGGCGACGCCGAGCCGCGGCCCATCTTGGCGAATCAGAGCACCGTCACGATCGAGGACCTGCCCACGGGCGCCCGCCGGCTGACGCTCGACGGCGACGCGCTCACGCTGACGGCGGAGGGCAACATGGTGGCGCTGCCGCTCGCCGCGCTGGGCCGGCTGTGGGGCGAAAGCCTCGCCCGCGCCGTCGAACGCGAGCGGAACAAGCCCCGCATGATCGTCCTCGACCCCGACGAGGCCGAAGAAACGCTCACCGAACGCGCCTTCGCCACCACGATCGACGAGCTGTACATCGAGCAGCTCCAGCGGCGCGCCTACCAGCGGATCGCCGAGGCCGGGACGGATTCGATCCTGCACGTCGACGTCCGGCTCGACCTGCACCGGTCCGACCTGCTCATCGGCGCGTTCCCGCCCACGTTCAACGAACTCGACACCGACCTCCACGGCGACCTGCAGCTCGACATTGGTCCGAGCCAGCTCGGCATCGCCGGCACGTTTTTCGGGGATTCGCTCGAGACCGGGTTGACGAAGAGCAAGTCGCCCCACATCGAATTTCAGCTGACGGGCAGCCTGGATACACCGTTGATGGACAACCTGCAGATGCAGGCGTCGCTCGCGGCCGACTCGCTGCTGTTCGCCGGCCACTACTTCCGGCATCCGTCGATGGCCTTTACGCTCGGCCGGCGCAACGGGCGCTTCACCTTCCTGACGCAGAGCGGGCCGCGCTCCGGCTCGCAGCGCCTCTCCGCGCGGCTGGACCTGTTGCCAGACCGCAACCGCCTCATCCTGCAGGATCTGGCGCTGTCCATCGGCTCGTCCGCCTGGAAAACCATCGCGTCGGGCCCGATCGATTTTTACAGCGACGCCATCGTCCTGCCCGACTTCGTCCTCGAAAGCCCCGGCGCCGACGACGCCGAGACCCAGCGCATCCGGATCGACGGGGTGTTTTCCGACCGCAGCGTCGACACCACGTTCATCCACATCGAGGAGATCGGCATCCGGCCGTTTTCGGAGTTCGCCAACATGAACCTGCCGATGGGCGGGCTGGTGAGCGGCCGGCTGGCCTTCACCTCGCACGACCGGCAGCCCGAGCTCACCGGTTCGGTGGACATCGACCATTTCTCGCTCGACAACCGCGTCCTGGGCAACCTGAACGTGGCGAGCCGCTACCTTCCCGGGCTCCCCGACGTCGGCCTCACCGTCGACCTCGCCCCGGTGCCCGATGCCGACCAGAGCGCGCTGCTCCCCGACGCCGCCGTGCGGTCCATCTACGAGGAAAACGCCCTCCAGATCGCCGGCACCTTCCGGCTCCCCGTCTACAACCGCCAGCGCACCGGCTTCCTGGATCCCGGCGCCCTCAACCTCGACGTGAACCTCGAACGCGCCGACGTCTTCTTCTTCGAGTTCATCTTCCCCGAGCTGCTGCGCAACGTGAACGGCTTCGTCGCCGGCAGCGGCAAGATCTCCGGCGACTTCTCCTACCCCCTCTTCGACGCCGATCTCCAGCTCGCCGACGGCGCGCTCGACATGCCCCGGTTCGACCTCTCGCTGCGGGACGTCAAATCGCCCGTACGGGTGGATCGGCGGGGCATCCACCTGGCGAACGCGACGCTGCGCGACCAGATGGGCGGCACCGCGCAGATCGAGGGCTCGTTCCTGTTCAACGAATACCGGTATTTCTCGTTCGACCTGCGCGGGGCGCTCGACGAGCTGCTCATCATGAACCGGAGCACCGCCGACGACCTGCCGTTCTATGGCCAGATCTGGGCCTCCGGCTCGCTGACGTTGACCGGGCCGGCGTACAACGCGCTGCTCCGCTCCACCGACGCCGTCACCCGGGCCAACAGCGAGCTGTACATCCCCGTCACCGAGGAAGAAGAGTTTTCGGATGTCGGCTTCCTGATCTATGCCGATTCGACGGGCGAGGTGCCCGACTTCCGCCGGCTGGCGTACCGCTCCAACCTCCTGTCGAAACGCCCCGAAGGCGAGCGGCGCTTCATCGACGGGTTGTCGATGGACCTCAACATCTTCGCGCCGGCCGGGTCGACCATCCATCTCGTCTTCGACCCCCTCCTCGGCGACGTCGTCAACGCCGTCGGCAGCGGGCGCATCCAGCTCCAGCGCCGCGAGGGCGAGATCGCGACATTCGGGACGCTGAACATCGCCTCGGGCGACTACCTCTTCACCGCCGGCGAGGTCTTCGCCCGCCGCTTCCTCATCGACAGCGGCGGGACGCTGACGTGGGACGGCGACCCGATCGACGCGGCGATCCACATCCCGGCTTCGTACAAGACGCGCGCGTCGCCGGCCGGCCTGCCGGGCGAGGCGCTCAGCGGAACGACGTTCATCCCCCTCGTCGTCAAGCTCGACATCACGGGCCGCGTGTCGACGCCCGAGGTGGCGCTGAGCCTCGAGACCGACCAGAGCGACCGCAACTACACGGGGAACTACGCCGGCATCGAGGCCATCCTCAACCAGCCCGAGCGGTCGACCGACTTCGCGACGAGCGTACTGCTCACCAACTCGTTCCTGCTGACGACCGAAAACCTCACCGGGGCCGGCTCGCTGACCAACTCGGGCGAACAGCTTGCCTTCAGCAGCGTGTCGCAGCTCGTGGCGAGCCAGCTCAACCGCTTCCTGAACGAGGCGCTGCCGAACGTCGACTTCAACCTCGGTCTCCAGGGCGAGAGCATCCAGGACCCGGGCGTCACGGCCGGCGTGGCGCTCTACCTGCTCGACGAGCGCCTCGTGATCCGCGGCCAGGGCGTCTACCAGAACGAGCAGACGCAGAACCAGAGCGGCCTGGAGGGCGAGTTCACCGTGGAGGTTCGGCTGAACCCGAGTGTGTCGGTCGAGGTCTTCCTCCGCCGCGAGGGCGACGTGCTGGCCGAAAACGCGCTGACGAGCACGCGCGGCGCCGGCCTGTCGTACCAGACCCAGTTCGCCTCGTGGCGCCGGCTGTGGTCGCGCATCTTCGGCAAGAAGCGTCCGGACCCGACGGACGACGAGGTGGCGCAGCGGTGATTATCGCCGGCGGTTGCGTTGCTTTCGCGCCCGGTACAGGCGCTCCGTGAAACCGCCCTCTTCGGTGAAGGTGGCCGCTAACGCATCCAGCTGACGGCGCAGGAGGCCGGTTGCCACGTTGATGAGCACAATGGCCGCGTTGGCGGCGGCCTCGTCGGGGGTAGGGCCCCGGGTGGACAGGGGGGACTCGAGGGACGGGTTGTTGCGCTTCCGTCGTTTTCTAGCGTGGTTGCCCCTTTCAGTTTCCTTTGCGCGAGTCAGTCCGCCGCGTCCGACCTGTCCACCCCCGCTACCTGCCCCCCCCCGCCGGCACACCTCAGCCACCCAGGCGGCCACCTCGTCCGCACTCTGGCACCGCCTCGCTACCAACTCATCCCGTCGCGGGTCGTCGCTCGGCCAGATCGACAACCGGCGCTGGCGCAGGTAATCCTCGTAGTCGAGGCGTAACTCCGCGAGGCTGGCGCGGGCCACGTTGGTCAGCTTCATCTCGGTTTTTTTCGAGGTGGCGCTGGCCATACTGCCTTCGGCGATGTTCTGCACGCCGCTTCGCGCCGCCTGGACCATCTGGTCGTGCGTGCGGCTGAAGCGACTGATGTAGCGGTCGCAGAAACGGACGGTGACGTCGTAGCACACCCGCGCCACCTGGAAGCTCTTGAGGTGGCGGTACCCGCCGCGCCGGGGAAGAAGGGGTTCGGTTGACATACGGGGGCGTCTTTATCCAGATAGACGCATCCAGCCGCCGTGACGTACCCTCTCGGCGCAACCTTGCCCGCCCGCGCTGGTACCAGCATCGCATTCTTTACCTACCTTTTTTCCGACGTGGCGAATTCCAGACGCAAGATTCCGAGCCGGCGCGGCCCGAACCCCAAGGCCATGAAGGCCAACATCCTCAAGCTCCTCCGCAACAACGGAGACCGCTCGTACCACCCCAAGGAAGCCGCGAAACTCCTCGGCTATACGGCTTACGACAGCTACCGCGAGTTCATGACGGCGCTCGACGAGTTGCGCCGGCAGGATGAGATCAAGACCGTCGGCGCGCGGGTGCAGTATGGCGGCAGCCGGCGGCAGGTGGCCGAAGGCGTCGTCCGCCTCAACCGTGAAGGGTATGGTTATGTGGAGGTGGAGGGCATCGAGGAGGGCTTCGCCGTCCGCCCCGCCGACGCCGGCTCGGCGATGAACGGCGACCGGGTCAAGATCCGGTACGGCAACGCGCGCACGAGCGCGGGCCGGCGGAAGGCGCAGGTCATCGAGATCGTCGAACGCGCGCAGCAGGACGTGATCGGCACGCTCTTCCAGAAAGGAAAACAGCTCTTCCTCGAGGCCGACGATCCCACCTTTCCCCACAAGGTCAACGTCGCCGCCGACGCCGACCAGCCGCTGCATTTCAAGAAGGCGCTCGTCCGGCTCGAGGACTTCGACGCCTTCCGTCACCAGTTCAACGGCCGGCTCATCGAGGTCTTCGGCCCGGCGGACGACCCGGACTCGCTCACCCGCGCGCTGATGCGCCGGCACGGGCTGACCTCCCGCTTCCCCGCCGACGTGCTGGAGGAGGCCGAGGGCATCCCGGCCGAAATCCCCGAAGCGGAGATCCGCCGGCGGACCGACCTCCGCCCCCGCCGCATCTTCACGATCGATCCCGAAACGGCGCGCGACTTCGACGACGCCATCCATATCGAGCCACGGGATGACGGCGGCCTCGACATCGGCGTCCACATCGCCGACGTCAGCTACTACGTCGCCCCGGGTGGCCCGCTCGACCGCGAGGCTTACCTCCGCGCCACGAGCGTCTACCTCGCCGACCGCGCCATCCCCATGCTGCCCGAGCGGCTCTCCGGCGACCTCTGCTCGCTGCGGCCGAACGAGGACCGCCTGGCCTTCTCGTGCCTGATGACGCTGGACGAGAGCGGCACGGTCACGGACTATGCGTTCAGGGAAACCGTCATCCACTCGGGCCGGCGGTTCACGTACGAGGAAGCCCAGGCCGTCATCGATGGCGGCCTGCTCGACGAACCCTTCGCCCCGGACGTGCGCCGCGCCGCGGTGCTGACGGAACGCCTCCGCAAGCACCGGCACGAACACGGTTCGATCGACTTTGACCTGCCCGAGACGCGCGTCGTGCTCGACGAGGCCGGCAACCCGCTGGCCATCGAACGCAAGGACCGGATGGCGAGCCATTTCCTCATCGAGGAGCTGATGCTGCTGGCCAACAAGCTCGCGGCGCAGGAGCTGGCGAAGGGCCGGCACAAGGCCGAGGGCGGCAAGGGCGTCTACCGCGTGCACGACTGGCCCGACGCCGAGCGGCTCCTGCAGCTCGCGACCTACATCCGGGCGTTCGGTTTTAAACTCCCGGTGCAGGACGGGCGCGTCCGCCCGCAGGACCTCAACGCGCTGATGGAGGCCGTTCGCGGCAAGCCGGCGGAGCCGGTCATCAAATACGCCGCGCTCCGCTCGATGGCGAAGGCGGCGTACAGCACCAAAAACGTCGGGCACTACGGGCTCGGGTTCAGCCACTACAGCCACTTCACGAGTCCGATCCGGCGGTACCCCGATCTGATGGCGCACCGGCTGCTGAAGAACATGCCGGCCGGCGGGCCGCAGAACGAGGATCTGGAGTCGCGCTGCGAGCACTGCTCCGAACGCGAACGCCGGGCCGAGGAGGCCGAGCGCGACTCGATCAAGCAGAAACAGGCCATTTTCGCCCTCAAGCACCTCGGCGACACCTTCCAGGGCGTGGTCACCAACGCCACCCGGTTCGGCATCTTCGTCGAAATCCCGACCCTGTTGCTGGAAGGCCTCGTCCATGTCCGCGAAATGGACGACGACTACTACGAATACGACGAGCAGCGCTTCGCGCTCATCGGGTCGCACACCGGCAAGACCTTCCAGCCCGGCCTCGCCGTCCGCGTCCGCATCGAGGGCGCCAATCCGAACACGGGAGAGATTGATTTCGGGTTTGCCAAATAGGGCCCATCCCCCATGACACCTTGCAACAGCGCATACGGGATACCGTGCATCGTGTCGTGCCGCAGGCCGTAACCCGTCTGATCGGCTCGGCGCGTCGGAGGTGACCTTTCACACGCCGGCGATCGCCTTCGCCGGGTCGGCCGGCAGCACCCAGTCTTCGCGGCCGATGCGGCCCCAATCGAACAGGGGGATCAGCTCCGGCGGGGCGATCGGTCTCGGCGCCGGCAACAGGCCGAGCGAATGCGCAAGGTAGCCCACCACCTGCTCGGGCCGGATGCCGGCGTCGTGCAGGGCGCCAAGCGCCAGGCCGGCGTCGCGTTTGGAGAGCTTCTGTCCTTCCGCATTGAGCACCAGCGGCACATGGCCGTAGGCCGGCCGGACGCCCCCCAGCGCCTCGATGAGCTGGATCTGGCGGGGCGTCGACCAGAGCAGGTCGGCCCCGCGAACGACCTCCGTGATGCCCATCTGCAGGTCGTCGACGACGACGGCGAGCTGATAGGCGTAATAGCCATCGCGCCGGCGGAGCACAAAATCGCCTACCGCCTCCGAGACCCGTTCGCGCAACGTCCCGTACACGCGATCCTCCAACTCGACTTCCCCATCCTCCACCCGAAAACGGATGCTGGCTTCCGGGGCCGGAGCGGCCATGAGCGCCTCGAACCATCCGGGCGGGACGTCCGCCGGGCGCAGTGCGGCCGGGTACGGAGCGGTCTCGGCGCCGTGGGGCGCGGAGCTGAGCGCCTCCAGGTCCTTCCGGGAGCGGGCGCACGGAAAGAGGCGACCGGCCTGGTGGAGCCGGCGCAGCGCCGCGTCGTACCGGTCCGTTCGGGTGGACTGGACGTAGGGGCCGAACGCGCCGCCGGCGCCGGGGCCCTCGTCCCAATCGATGCCCAGCCACTGCAGGTCCTCGACGGCCGCCTCGGCCAGGCCGGGCACCGTCCGCGCGGCGTCCAGATCCTCCAGCCGCCACACGAAGACGCCCTGCTGCCGCCGAACGGAGAGCCACGCGGCGAGCGCCGTCCGCGCGTTGCCGAGATGGATGCGTCCCGTCGGCGAGGGCGCATACCGGCCGCGCGCGATCGGGGCCTTCGCGGCCTCATTCCGCCGGGTACCTGTATCTGTCATGACTGCTTGTTACATTGCGCTGCAACCCGTCCTGATCAAGCGGGTTCGGTAAAGTACGTCTCGCCTGCAAGTAATCCCATCCACGCATGTCCCGTCCCGCTCCACCTGCCACGGTGGTGTACCGTCAACTGCTCGTCCACCACTGGAAAAGCCTGACCCGTTCGCTGAGCAAGCGAAATCGCTGGCTGACCCTGCTGGCCGGCGTGGTGGTGATGTTATACGTGACGGTGACGCTCGGCATGATCGGCCTGCTGTTCAAGGAGATTTTTCGTGGCACGCCGGCGGGGGTGGATACCGTGAGCTTCCTGAACCAGCATCTGATCGAGGTGATGCTGGCGCTGTTTTCCATGCGGTTTTTCCTGCAGCAGGGCCCTCGGGTCAAGATCCGCCCGTATCTCCATCTCCCGATCCCCCGCAAACAGCTCGTTCGCTTCTTCCAGCTCTTTTCCCTCGTCAGCTTCCACAACCTCATCCCGTATCTCTTCATCATCCCGTTCTGGACCCGTTATCTGGTGATGGGCGGCTACGGGGTACGGGGGTCGCTGACCTGGCTGACGGGCTTCACGTTGCTCCTGCTGCTGTCCCACTTCACGATCAACCTGCTCCGGACGATCCTGAGCCGCAATTCGCTCCATTTCCTGATCGCGGTGTCCATCATGGCGTCGGCGCTGGTCATCGATCAGATGATCCAGACCCGCTTCATTAACCTGATATCCATCGCGCTGTTCGGGCAGCTCGCGGCGGGCAATCTGTGGTTTCTCTTTCTGATCGCCGCGTTCACCCTCAGCATGTTTCTGTACTCGAGCGCGGTCATCCGGCAGAACCTGCGCTCGGCGGCCGATGACGCCCAGAGCCATCGCGTGATACGCCGCGCCATCTTCTTCGGCCCGAAACGCGGCCAGGTGCTCAACCTGATCATGCTCGAGTTGCGGATGATCTGGCGCAACAAACGGCCCAAACACTATTTCCTCTTGAGCGTCGTGTTCGCCGTGGCCTATATCTCGCTGATGCTGGCGGATACGGAAGCGTTTCAGAGCGAGGCGATCAACGCCGTCATCGGGCTGTTCGCCTCGGGGACCTTCGCGTTGAATTACGGACAGCTCATGTTCGCCTGGGAAAGCATCTATTTCGATGGCTTCCTCACCCGGGCGATTCGGCCGGAGGAAATCGTACTGGCCAAGCTGATGATCCTCCAGGGGTCCTGTTTGTTGTTCTTCCTCATAAGTCTGCCGCTGTTTATCTGGCTCAACCCGGATTTGCTGCTGCTGCACGTGACGTTCCTGTTCTACAACGCCGGCGTCACGAGCGTGCTGGTGCTGGCGCTGGCCGTACGGAACCAGCATCGGGTGGATATCGCGAAGAGCGGAAGCTTTTTTAATTATGAAGGGTTCTCTCTGTCCCACTGGCTCTGGATCATCCCGACCGTCCTCCCGCCGGCCATTATCCTGTTCGTGCTGCAAAGCATCCGCTGGACGGCGCTGTTGTTTATCGGCGGCATGGGCGTGGCCAGCCTCGTTTTTTCCCGCCAATGGAGCGAACACTTCACGCGGCAGCTGCTTCGGCGAAAGTACGTGATGGCCATGGGCTTCAGGAAACATGAAGATTAACGTCCACCGGCTCAAAAAAAGGTACTCCGAGCAGTTTGCGCTCGACGTGCCGGCGCTGTCGATCGCCGCGGGCCAGTCCTTTGGTCTGGTCGGCAACAATGGCGCCGGCAAGACGACCTTTTTGCGCCTCGTGCTGGACCTCCTCCCCGCCGACGAGGGGCATGTGGAAATCGACGGGATGACTGTCGCCGAGTCGGAGGACTGGAAACGCAACGTCGGCTCCTACCTGGACAGCTCGTTTCTGCTCGACTACCTCTCTCCGCTCGAGTTCTTCTCCTTCATCGGCACCGTCTACGGCCTGACCAAGGCCGAGACCATGGAGCGCCTCGAGCCCTTCGCCCCGTTCCTGCCGGCGGACGCGCTGGAGCCCCACGGCGTCCTCATCCGCGACCTGTCGACCGGAAACGCCAAGAAGGTCGGCATCGTCGCGGCGCTGTTCTTCCACCCCGAGATCGTCATCCTCGACGAGCCGTTCGCCAACCTCGATCCCCGCTCCCAGATCGTGCTCAAAAACATGCTGCGCGACCTGAATATGCAGCAAGGCCTCACGATGATCATCTCAAGCCACGACCTCGCGCACGTGACCGAAGTCTGCAAACGCATCGCCGTGCTCGAGGACGGCGAGTTCGTCCGCGAGATCGACACCTCCGAAGAGACCCTCAAGGAATTGCAAGCCTATTTCGCGGCAGAGTAGCGGCGCGATACCTGTCAGCCGCTGAAGGGTCAGGTCACGCTGCAGTACGTTAAACTCCTCGAGTCCGTCACCCCCCTCGAGTCCGTCATCCCCCTCGAGTCCGTCACCCCCCTCGAGTCCGTCACCCCCCTCGAGTCCGTCACCCCCCTCAAGTCCGTCATCCCCCTCGAGTCCGTCACCCCCTCGAGTCCGTCATCCCCTCGAGTCCGTCACCCCCTCGAGTCCGTCATCCCCTCGAGTCCGTCATCCCCCTCGAGTCCGTCATCCCCCCTCGAGTCCGTCATCCCCCTCGAGTCCGTCATCCCCCCCATTCCGCAGTCATCCCCGACCTGATCGGGGATCCATACGAGGTATATCGGTTGCTTAACATCGCGCCAGGAACCGCATATGAGGTATTCCCAAGCCTTCCATGGATCCCCGATCGGGGTCGGGGATGACTGCGGAATGGGAGGAGGTTGTCGTTTCAGGTCGATGCGTGATCCAGGGCGACGACAGGTCAAGCGGCGGGCCTCATCCCCGATCGAGGTCGGGGATGACGCGACCCCGATCGGGGTCGGGGATGACGCGGTGCGGAGTGGGAGGAGGTTGTCGTTTCAGGTCGATGCGTGATCCAGGGCGACGAAAGATCAAGCTCCCCGGCGAGCTCACCCCGCCTGCTCCAGCGCCGCGCGCTGCGCCCTGAGGGTCGCGTTCAACTCCTTGTCCCCGTGGTGCGTCGAGAAGAAAAACGCCTCGAACTGGGACGGGGCCAGGTAGATGCCCTGATCGAGCATCGCGTGGAAATAGCGGCCGTAGCGGGCCGTGTCGCAGGTACGGGCGGTGTCGTAGTCGACGACCTGCCGATCGGTGAAGAACAGACACCCCATCGACCCCACGCGGGTCTGGTAGAAGGGGATGCCGGCCGCTCGCAGGTTCTGCTGCGTCCCCTCGGCGAGGGCGGCGCCGTATCGTTCGAGCCGGTCGTACACGGCCGGGTCGTCCGCGATCTGGCGCAGTGTGGCGTAGCCGGCATGCATGGCGAGCGGGTTGCCGGAGAGCGTGCCGGCCTGATATACCGGGCCGGCCGGCGAGACGAAATCCATCAACTCCTTCCGGCCGCCATAGGCGCCTACGGGGAGCCCGCCTCCGACGATCTTCCCGAGGGTGGTCAGGTCCGGCAGGACGCCATACCGTTCCTGGGCGCCGCCGGGCGCGACGCGGAAGCCGGTCATCACCTCGTCGAACAGGAGCACGATGCCGTGCGCGTCGCACAGGGTGCGCAGCCCCTCAAGAAAACCCGGCGCCGGCGGGACGCACCCCATGTTGCCCGCGATCGGCTCCAGGATGATGCACGCGATCTCGCCGGCGTTGGCCTCGACGATGCGCTGCACCTGCGGGAGGTCGTTAAACCGGGCCAGGAGGGTGTCCTGCGCCGTACCCGGCGTCACGCCCGGCGAGTTGGGCTGTCCGAACGTCATCGCGCCGCTGCCGGCGGCGATCAGGAAAAAATCCGCGTGGCCGTGGTAGTGCCCCTCGAACTTGACGATCTTCTGCCGGCCCGTGAAGCCCCGCGCGAGACGGACGGCGCTCATTGTGGCCTCGGTGCCCGAGTTCACAAAACGCACCTTCTCGATCGAAGGCACGAGGTCGCGCACGAGCGCGGCGAGTTCGATCTCGATCCGCGTCGGCGCGCCGAAGGAGGTGGACCGCCCTGCCGCCTCCGCCACCGCCGCCACGACCCGCGGATCGGCGTGGCCGAACAGCATGGGGCCCCACGACGCCACATAATCGAGGTAGCTGTTGCCGTCGATATCGTGCAGGTAGGCGCCCTCGGCGCGGTCGAAAAAGATGGGCGTGCCGCCGACGCTCTTGAAGGCGCGAACGGGCGAGTTGACCCCGCCGGGGATGACACGCTGGGCTTCAGCGAACGCGGCCTCGCTGCGGGGTCTCACGATCGGATTCGACATAACAGGGGTACAGGAGAGGCGGATGGGATGACGCGACGGGGGAGCATACGGACAAACAGGCGAAAAAGAACGCCTCACCCGTGCGTCGGGATTCAATCCTGCGTCTTGCTCGGATCGACGACGGGAAGCACGGGACGGGGCACCGGCGCCGTCCATTTTTTGGCCTCGACGCTCGCATCGCACTGCTGGCAGCGCCGGCACGCTTCCGAGGCGTCGAAACGAGGCAGTTCATTGAGCGGACGCAGCGGATACCCCTCCCGGGTGGCCGGCGCGCCGTCGCCGGAACCCATCGCGCCCTCGCCGGCCGGCATGCGGATCTGCGAGACCACGACCTCGCCCAGCGCCTCGATGAAAAGCGGGTGGTTGTTGAGGCCGCGCGTGACCTCGTAATGGGTGATGCCATACCCCTCGGCCTGCTCCCGCACTTCCATGTCCAGTTCGAACTGGGTCCCTACATGGTCGCACACGAACCCCATCGGATTGACGAGCACCGCCTTGCGGCCGGCCTGGGCGAGTTCCTTCAGCTTGCCGGGGAGGCTCGGGGACAGCCATTCCGCCGGACCGACCTTGCTCTGGAAGCCGACATGGTGCGGCCGGTCGTACCCGCGCAGCGCCATCACCTGCTCCACCGAACGGTGGATATGGCAGCAGTAGGGATCGTGCCGGTCGCGCATTTCCCGGATGGGTGTGCCGTGCGCGCTGAAAACGAGTTCGACGTCGCCGCGAATCTCGCGCGGGAAGCGCTGCAAGCCTTCGTCGATGCGTTCGCTGATGGCCTGGATGTATTTGGGGTTGGCCGCGTATTCGTATACGTACGACGTGGGCCAGTACGGGATTTCGTTGGCCTGCTCGAGCGTCCACCAGTAAAGGAACGACGAGCCGGCGGACGTCTTGGAGTATTGCGGGTACATCGGCAGGAGGAGCACCTTCGTGATGCCGTCCTGCTGCATCCGGCGTACCGCCTCCTCGCTGGTCGGATGCCAGTACCGCATCGCGACGTAGGTACGGAACGACACGCCGGCGCTACGGCCATATACCTCGTTGAGATGCGATTCCAGTTCCGTCGCCTGCTCCTGGGTGAGCCGGTTGATCGGCGACCCGCCACCGATGGCCTCGTAATCCTGCCTCAGCTTGCGCCCGCGCGTTTTGGCGATAAACGTGGCCAGCCAGTGACGCCACGACCCCTTGAGCGGGATATCGATAATGGCGGGGTCCATGAAGAGGTTGTACAAAAACGGCGCGACATCCGCCCGTTTGTAGGGACCCCCGAGATTGAACAGCACCACACCCACCTTATCCCCATGCTCCAGCGCCAACGGATCGGACGCGTAGAATGCTCCGCTTATCAGCCGGTCATCGTACTGGTAATAAGTGAGAAACTGACGCGGAGTCATCGGGAACGATTCGATTTCCGGGGTGGTGTTTCGCTACGTATCTTTTAGTCGAATTCAAACAATGTCAGTTCCGGATCGACATTGAAGTTTTCTCTAATCTAGCGATGTTAAGGACGTTTGCAAGGCGACGCAGGGCCGGGGGGATAAGGGATAAGGGATACAAGATGCAGGATGCAGGATGCAGGATGTTTACCGAAAAAGCTGCTGGTAATCGGTGATCCCGCATCTTGTATCCTGTATCCCGCATCTTGTATCCTGTATCCCGCATCCTGTATCCCGCATCTTGCATCCCGCATCCTGTATATCCCGCATCCGATGCGCTCTCACAGCATGCTGATCACGCACCAATCTACTTAACACGCCGGCTCAATAAGGCTAATTTCTCATAAATAAAGCCTTATGTTTTGAACCGTCCCAGACCTCCCACGACCATGACTGTTCTTGAATATGCGCCGAGCGAGACGGAGATCCTGGACTTCATTCATGACGGAATCCGCCAGCTGCAGGAAGCGGGCTCCGAGCCCCGGTATATTCTGATGGGCACGGCCGCCTACGCCACCCTGCGAAGAGCCATCGCCACGCGGTTTCAGCGGACCGCCGGCACGTTCGAGAGCTACCAGTACCTCCCCATCGTCGTCGATCCGCTTCGCGACCATTTCGTGTGCGTACTCCCTTCGTCGCACGAGACGGCGAACGACGTGGCGCTCGTCCGGTCGACGCGGCCGGGCTGAGGGCATGCCGCGTGACGTGCTTCAGGCCAGCAGGTCGTCGACGATGCGCTCGCGCGCCCAGGCCGGCCACGTCGCGGGCGGCGGCGCCGCGAAGACGCAGCGTTCCTCGCGGGTGGGGTGATCGAACGCCAGCTGGTAGCTGTGCAGGGCCAGATTGCGGCCGTCGAACGGCTGCCGGGCGCCGTATTTGAAGTCTCCCACGATCGGGTGGCCCATCTCCGCAAGCTGCACCCGGATCTGATGTGGGCGCCCGCTTTTCGGCTGCACGTCCAGCACCGTCATGCCGTCCCGTTGCCGCACGGCTTTCCAGCTCAGCTCCGACTGCATGCCTTTCGGATGGTTCGGCCCCACGGAGCGCACCCGGAGGTGATCTTTCCAGAGGTAATCGACCTGCGTCCCCTCGCCGGCGCAGCGCCCCTCCACGAGCGCCACATACCGCTTCCCAATGGCGCGCGTCTTGAACTGCGCGGCCAGGCGCGAGGCGGCCTTGGACGTGCGGGCGAACACCATCACCCCGGATACGGGGCGATCCAGCCGGTGCACGAGCCCGAGAAAAACCTCGCCGGGTTTCTCGAAGCGTACCTTGACATAGGCTTTCGCCATGGTCAGCAGATCGAGATCACCGGTGGCATCGCCCTGCGACAGCACGCCGGCGGGTTTCTCGACCACCAGCACATGGTTATCGACATACAGGATCGAGGCAGGGTCGAGCATGGAGATGAGGTAGGTCGCGTGGGGAAGGCGGGCCAGACCCGGCGATCGTCAATCCCGCAACGCGTCGCGGTCCGCCTTCTTCAGGCTCGCCACGACGAGTTCGTAGGAATGATCGATCAATTCCCGCACTTCGTCGTCCGGGATGCCGCCGTCGCATACAACCGTATTCCAGTGCGTCTTGTTCATGTGGTAACCCGGCAGGACGGATTCGTAACGTTCGCGCAGCTCGATCGCCCGCTCCGGGTCGCACTTCAGGTTGACGCGGATGGGTCGCGCATCGAACCCGGTGAGCGCGAACATCTTGCCGGCCACTTTATAAACAAGCGCATCCGGACCGAAAGGGGTCTCTTCGGTGACGCCTTTTTTGGCGAGGCAGTAGGTACGAAACGATTCGAACGTCATCGATTTGTGATGCTGTCTGGAAAATGGATGGCCGGGGGGCTCACCACCCCTTCAGAAAGCCCTGCGCCAGAAATACGAGGACGGCGGCGGACATGAGCCACCGCACGACGTTCGGCCGGCGCAGGAGGGTGTGTTTCATGAGGATGGCGCCGATCGGCGCGGTAAAGCCGCAGATGAGGACAAACCCGATGACGACGCTTTTCAGCCAGTTTTCGAGGAAGGACCCGATATCGAGGTTCACGATCTGATGAAAGACCTCGCCCCGGAAGAGTCCGATGAGGGCCGACGCCATGACAAACACCCCGCCGATTTCGAGATACAGACGCGCCTCGGCGCGCTCTTTTGGGCGGAACGGGGCATAAAACAGGGCGAGGATCGGCCGGAAGTAGAGCACGAGCCGGCGCCCCGGGGCATTGAAGTGATAGAAGAGCCGGAGCTTGTAATCCCAGTGCAGCAGCCCGCGTGCGATAGGCCACTCGCGGTACGGGATGAGCCGGTGGGCGAAATGGATGGTGAAGATCATGGCGATCGCCGCCACGGCCGGCATGCGCTGCCCCACCTCGGCCGTCGCGCCCCCGAGCATGTAGCCGAAGAGCATCAGGGCGACGACGTCCAGCCCGATGGATCCCCATCGGCGGAGCCGGCTCTCGGGGCGCCGCCGCGCCTCCGTGCGCGCCGTGTACCACGGCGGCATGTCCAGCAGCACCTCGGGCCCCACGCGGGGCACAAAATCCATCCCGATGGGCGGGCGGTCTTCGCGTTCGCGGGCAGCCTGCTCGGTGTTATAGGCATCGACCAGGGCGCGAAGCTTGAAGCCGTCCACGATCCACCAGACGAGCACGCCCCCGGCGGATAGCGTCATGAGGGCGCCGAACCCGAACTGCTCCAGATAATACCGGTGCGCGCCGAAGAGGCCCCCTACCGACCACAACACCCGGGCCACCACCGGATTGGCGCGGCGATACCGATGCATCTCCCGGATCAGCTGGGCCTGGTCGTGGGCATGCAGCGCTGTATAGGGCAGCGGCGTTTCCTGAAGGGCGCGGTCCGGCAGCGAGCGGACGGCCTCCGTCGCACGTCGGGCGACGGAGGCGATACGTGGTGAAGCCATGTTTTCCAACGACGTGGGAGGTGCGCCAAACATACGACGGATCGGGGCAAGGAGGCGACCCCCCGCCGGGGATAAAAGTCGCGCCGGCGCGATGGAAAGGCGCCGTGGCGACATCGGGAAAACCGCCTACAGGCCCCCATCTGGAAGCGCAGCCGGCACGAGGGGAATTTACCAGATCATTGCCATCCAATCTGCACACAATTGTGACATTTGAAGGCGCCGCTTTCTCTTAATTAGTCCCCGTAATCGCCGATTAGATGCGACCAGCCATTCCGGAGATCGAATGATCCAGCGTTACAACCAGGACACACCCATGCAGCACATTCTCAACACCCCATCGACGCGCACGTCCGACCTTCGCCGGCTGACCGATCGGGTCCATGGCGCCGACACGGCGCAGCTGTTTGGTCCTTTCGACTACGACGAACTCTCGCGCGAGGAGGAACTGGCCTATCGCGTCGAAGCCATCCAGATCTCCATCCTGCAGGAGCGCTACGCCGATGCGCTCGACCATGCCGAGGCGGCGCTCAAGATCGCGGAGCACGAACCGCTGATCCATCATCTCGCCGGCCGCGCCCTCTGGGAGCAGGGCGAGCAGCGGACCGCCGCCGAATCGTTCGTCTACGCCGCCGAGCTGCTTCAGGGCCTGTACAACGGCAAGCCGCCGGCGCGCTACAACGCCGACCCTTCCCAGGTTTACTTCATGGCCGCCGAAGCCTGCCGCGCGTTCGATCAGTACGCCGAGGCGATGGATTTCTACCAGCAGGCCGCCAATCACGCCCTGCAGTAGGAGACCGCTCGAGGTTCGGCCGAAATCTCATCCGGCTGGAACCCGCCCGAACACGCGTCGTTGACCGCAGAAGAAACGCCGTCACCAACGCGCCTCACCCACGCCCATCCTGTCTGGCTCGCCTCGCAGCACCATCGTACGCCGCGAACCGCGCCGCCAGCTGCACGTCGAAGTCGCTCCGCATCGTTTGCGTCGACATCCTGATTACGCGTCATCGGAAGGCAGGGAATGAGGGGATGGCGCCGAGGCGATCGGCCGTTTCCCTTTGCGCCAAAGGCGCAGGATACCATGCGCATAAGACTGAATGAGTCTGCTCGGGATGCGCTTATCGTTGTGTCCTCGGCAGGAAAGCATCCCGCGGCTCCCGCTTCGACGCACATTCGCCTCCAGGTCCCGTCAGGCCGGGTTTCCCGACAGGCAATCTCCACGTCCCGATCCGGTCGATCGGCGCTGGCTTGCAGGCAGCCCCGGGTTCATTCAGCGACCCACTCTTGCTTTTCCGTCCAGGACCCGCAGCTTCTTACTGTCCCGCGGACTTCCGCGCAGCCACACCCTAACGTCTTATCAGCACGTTGCGTCCCGACCGGTCCTACGATATCGTACCCAAGATATTGACCTTCGCACTGCTCCTGCTCGTGGCTTGCGGGAGGGGAACGGCGGATGCCCAGACGCGACCGCCGGCGACCAGCCTCGGCCCGCTCGCGCTGGGGGGGTCGATCGGCGTGAGCACCGAGGCCTACAGCGTCAGCGGCATCCCGGCCCGCCGGCCCTCCAACAGCGGCGCGTTCTTCGGCGCCGCCACCGCGGCGACGGCGAATGTCAACTACGGCCTCGACTTCTACCTGTCCACGGAAGACGACCGCCTCCGCCAGTCGCTCAACCGGTTCGCCCTCTCCGCCGGCAGCGCGCAGTTCAAGGCCACGCTCGGCGACATCAACCCGACGTTCTCCCGCTATAGCTTGAACGGCGCCACGGTGCGCGGCGCGTACCTCGACTACCGGCCCGAGCGCTTCGTCGTCTCGCTCCTCGCCGGCCGCTCCCGCCGCGCCATCGACACGGGGATCGGGGCGGCCATCCGAAGGCCGGCCTACGACCGTACCCTGTTCTCCGCGCGCGTGGGCGTGGGACAGGAGAACCGGACTCACCTGCACCTGATCAGCCTCATCGCGCGCGACGCCCCCGACACGGGCGGCGCCGGCATCCGGGCCGCGCCCGTCGAAAACGTCAGCTTCACGCCGGAATTCAGCGTGTATCTTCTCGAACGGCGACTTGCCGTGAGCGGCGAGCTCACGGCTTCCGCATTTTCGCAGGACACCCGCGCCGCCCGAACCGATGAAGGCGACACCCCCGCGATGCTGGGCTTTTTTACGCCGCGCGTGGGGAGCCGATTCGACGTCGCCAGCCATATCGAGACGCGGTACACGCACACCGATTTCGCGGACACGTCCATCTTCGACCAGGTCACCGTGCTGGCCTCGTACGAGCGCGTCCAGCCCGGCTTCGTATCCCTCGGCCGGCCCTATACGCGCAGCGACCAGTCCGTTGTGCGTTTCCAACCCCAGGCCCGCCTGCTCGACCGGCGCGTCCAGCTCGCGCTCGACGTCACCTCGCGCCGCAACAACCTGAGCCGCACCCGGAACGCGACACTCAACCGGAATCAGATCAACCTGTCCACCCAGGCCCAGGTCAGCGAAGCCCTGTTCGTCAACGCCGCCTACCTCTGGATGGCCAACGCCAACAATCCCGTATTCGACGACCCGGCCAGCCAGTTCCTCCGGCAGCGGCTCGTCTCGCAGACCCTGCTGATCTCGCCCGTGCTCACGCTGCCGATCGAGCAGCTGACGCACCGCATCTCCCTCACGCTCGCCGTGCAGAAGCTGGCGGACAAGACCGAGCGCGACCCCGGCGTGGATCGCCGCGCCGTCCAGTTCGACAACGTCACCTCGACGCTGTCGCACGCCGTCATCCTGCCATCCGGACTTTCCGTGAACAGCGGGCTGAGCCTCATCACGAGCAAGGCGCCCTATACAGACGTGCGGGCGCTCAGCCTCAACGCCGGCGTCAACGCCGGCCTGATGAAGGGCAAGCTCAACGCCGGCGTCAACGCCAGCGTATCCAGCACCAGCCTGACGTTCAACCAGCCCTTCGACGTCGAAACGGCCGAGAACACCCTGGCCAACCGCGAAACTTCCCGGCAATACGCGCTCACGCTCACCGGCACCTATCGGGTGACGGGCCGCGACGTGCTGCGCCTCAACGTGCGTGGCTTTGCGACCAGCCAGCCCCTGCGCGGGAATTTCCAGGAGATCCAGTCGACCCTCCGCTTCGAACACAAATTTTAACCGGCGCCAGCGCCCTGAACCCGACGAACGACCGCACGATGCGCGCGCGATGCACACATAGCCTTTTGTCCCGCTGGTTGCGGCGTGCCCTGATGCTCGTCCTCGCGGCCGGCTGGGTCCTGCCGTCGATGGGCCAGGGCACCGTGCAGGTCATCGTGACCGGCATCCCGCCCATCCTGGAATCGCCGTATATCGCCGACATCGACCAGCAGATCGAGCAGGGTCGTTATGTGGTGCAGATCGTCTATATCAGCCCGAGCCGGCAGCCGCGCCGCTTCCGCCTCCACCTGACGCTCGACCGCGACGGGGAAACCGTGCTGGATCTCACCTCCGAAGCGAATACCTACGAGCCCGGCATCCATACGTACCGCCGGCTCGACGACGAGCCGGCCGTCCTCTTCCCGATCTCGTACGGCGAACTGGTCAACCTGCTGGATGCGAAGACCGGATCGACCGGCCTGCTGCCCGAAGGGACCTATGCCCTCACGATCGAGGCCGTCCCCGAGGAGGCGGATCTCCTCCTGCCCAGCGTGCCGGGCACGGCCGTGTTTGAGGTCCGCTACGCCGAGCCGCCGATGCTCCTCGCGCCGTTCGATCAATCGGTCCTGACCAGCCAGTTTCCGGTATTTTCCTGGGCGCCGATCGTAGGCGCTCCGGCCGGCAGCCTGTTCGAGTACGAACTGCTGATCGTGGAGGTCCTGCCCGGACAGGCGCCGTTCCAGGCCCTCGAAAGCAACCGGGAGCTCGTGCGCCAGACCCTGCTCGGGCAGACGGCCTTCGTCTACACGGCCGATCGGCTCCCGCTTGAAAAGGATCACACCTACGCCTGGCAGGTCCGCGCCCGCGACGCGGCGGACCTGATGCCCGTCCTGGAGGCCGGCGAGACGGAATTTTATACCTTCACCGTCGGCGTGGAAGGCCTCGGCGGGATGGTGGCCTCGTGGAATTATCCGGTCAACACCCCCTTTATCGTCCACACCCTCGCCAACCCGCAGGAAATCGACCCCGATCAGACGGAGCTGTTTCTCGACGGCCCGCTCCCGATCGAGTTGAACGGCGTGCCGACCGAGGCGCGGTTCGAGGGCGTGCTCGTCGATGTCGAGACCCAGTCGATCATCGAGGGCCAGCTGTTTATCGATGAACCGCTGGCGATCGAGGTGTCGCTGAACCCGTTGACGGACGCCTTCAGCGGCTATGCGTTCGTCGCCCCGGGCAGCGTGCTCACGGGCGACGACGCCCTGCTCCTCGAATGGAACAGCGGGCTGCGCATCGATCGCGACGGGCTGCATCCGGACGGGACGAGCCCCGCGCGCGTCGCCTACACCGGACTCGACGGCAGCGCGTGGACGGCGACCTACTCCGGCGACATCGCCCTGACGCTCAAGCCGTTCGCGGTCACACGGGGCCGCATCGATTTCGCGGCCGAGGGCATCGCCCGCGCCTACGCGGACCCCGCCGGCTTCCATGTGATCGATCGCAGCGACCCCGTCATCGCCCAGATCCCTGACCGGCTCGTCGTTGGACAGGAGCGCCTCGCCTACGTGCCGCTCAAACGCAACGGCATCCCCGTCGTCGATGCCGAACCGCAGGCCAACGGGCTGCTGAAACTCACTCCGCGCGCCGGCACGCGCCTCGAGGCCGTTTTCCCCGTCTTCCGCGGCCGTACGCAGGGCCAGGCGCCCCGCTTCGACGCCACGCTGCAGTCGGTGACGATACAGTCCGGCACTGGACTGATGGCCGGCGGATCGGTCGACATCGCGATTCCCGACACGGCCGAGCCCTTCACGCTCGACCCCGTCGGCGTGCCGCTGGCGCCCGCGAGCATCGCCATCGCCGTCCGGGACGGCGCCCCGCAAATCGGGTTGACGGGCGCCCTGACGGTGTTCGGCAAACCGGTCGCGGGGGGCAAAGCGGTGACGTTCTCCGTCGATCCCCACGGCGTGCTGACCGGCCGCGTGGCCCCCGAAACGGTGTCAGGCACGATCGCGCTGGACGAGGCGGGCTGGGCCCGGCTGGCCATCGAGGAGGTGCGCGGCGACGTCCGTCTCCCGCTCCTCGGGGGCGACACGCGGGTGTTCGACCTGGCCGTCGACGGGGCATTCCGGGTGATGGCGGCGGACTCGGTGGCCGCCAGTGCGGCGATCGGGTTCACGTACGCCGGCGCGACCGATGTCGCCCTCTCGCGTTTCGAGCCCGCCGCGGGCCATCATCCGATCCAGCTCGGCGCGCATGCGCTCGACGTCAACGGCATCGACGCGCTCTGGCTTTCGTTTGCCGATGGCCAGGCGCCCCGGTTCATGGCGGCGCTCGACGCCGGCCTTCGCTTCCGGGTGGGATCCGACACGCTCTCCGCCCCGCTCCAGGGCGTAGAGCTGCGGGAAAACGGCCTCAACCTGCCTCCGCAGGATGTCAACGACGCCACGCCCGGACTCGGGCGGCAGACCATCGCACTGGGCGGCTTCGACCTCGCCCTGCTGGCGCTGCGGATCCCGTCGACGCGGCTTGCGGAGGCCACCTCGCCGCTGGATGTCCGGCTCGACGTGGACGTGCGCCCCACCGGCGGCGCGCAGACGGCCGCCATCGCCGGCCTCCCGCTCACGCTGCAGGATGCCCGCCTCGACGGCGGCTTCCTGAACGGATCCCTCATCCCGTATCCCCTCGATCGCACGCCCGCCCGCCTCGACCTCGGCGCCCCGCTCCGGATGGACGCGCGGCGCATCGCCGGCCGCTTCTTCGCGGACGGATCCGCGCAGGGCTTTGAGCTGCTGTTCGATGGCGACCTCGCCCACGCCGCGCTGACCGATGCCGCCGGCGCCCGCTGCGCCCCGTATCCCGCGACGCTGCAATGGTCCAGCCGCTCGGGGTGGACCGGAGGCACCGCGCCGATGCAGCCGTGCGGCCCCGTCCCGGCCGGCCCCATCGCCCTGGCGTTCGACTCGGCCCGCGTGCAGATCCGCTACGACCGCGACGCGCTGGTCACCTGGATCGAGGGCAACGTCACGGGCGTGCGCCAACCCCTGCAAGGCACGACCGCCCCGGCCACGGGCACGATCACCGTCGACCTCGCCGATGGGCATGTCGTGGAAGGCTCCGCGCGCCTCGACGCCTTCGAGTGGGCGTACCCGACGGCCAGCCCGCTGTTCGCGGTCGACGTCGACGAGGCGCGCCTCGATGCCAAGGGACTCACCTTCTTCGCCGACAGCACCCTCGCCGCCCGCCGGCTCTCGGACGACACCCCGGCGCGCTTCGCCTTCGGCGATACGTTCAAACTGGGCGCCCGGCCGGCCGTGGCCAACACCGGACGCGCCGATTTCATCGCGGAGAACGCGCGGATCGGCACGTTCGACGAAACCGGTTTTTCGATCGGACGCGCGATGGAGCCCGCCGATCTGCCGGACCGGATCGCCCTGCCCGGACTGAGCGGCTACCTGCTGCTCCGCGGCGCCGCCGGCGACCCGGCGTTCACCGTTACGCGTTCGACGCGCGGGCAGACCGTCCTCACCGCCGGCAGCGAGGCCCGGCTGCTCGTCACGCAGCCCGTCCGCTTCACGATGCCGGTCCGCGGCGAGATCACGGTGAATGACGCGTTCGACGTCCTCGCCGGCGCGATCACCGGAGAGACCGAGCCGCTGGCCACTTCGCTGCAGCCGCTGGAGGTCGTCCGCATCGCGGCAACCTATTCGGAAGCCACTCGCCGCTTTTCGACGACGCTCGACGTCCGCGCCGCGCTACCACCGCTGCTCGCGACCGATTCCCTGACGAGCGTCGACGCCCGGCTCCTGCTCGGCGACGACCGGTCGCTCGCCGCCGTCTCCGCCGCGCCGCGCTCGTGGTACGACGATCTCCTCCGCCTCGCGGCGGAATCGCTGGTGCTTCAACTGGAAGACGAGACGCCAACGGTCACCTTTGAAGGGTCGATGGCCTCGGCCCTGCTCCAGTCCGATTCCACCGCCACGCAGGGACTCCGCTTCACGGCCCGCTATGACGACGCGGAAACCGGCTGGACGTATGGCGTGACAACGCGCGAATCCGCGCCACGCGCGTTTGCCCTGGGCGCCGGCACCTTCCTGCTCGACCCGATGCTGGCGAACCGGCTCCAGGCCAACCCGCTGCCGGTGCTGAGCCTCGCCGGCGTCGTTCAGCTTCCCGCCCGACTGGGCGAGACCTTCAGCCTGGGTCTGGCCGTCGAAATCGGCCCCGCGGGCGTCTATCTCGGCCGGCCCTACTCCGGCGTCGAGCGTCCGGCGCTGATCGAAAACCTGCTCGGGATGCAGATCGGCCGGCTCGAATGGCGCTACGACGAGGCCCGCGCCGCACTCGTCGCCTCCCTCGACGGGGCCTACACGTCGCCCCTCCTCCAGAACCGCACGGCGGCGTTCCGGGGGATGGAAATCGGGCTGGATGGGGCCGTCGCCCTCGGCCAGGCCGGCATCGGCGCCGGCGTCCAGACCGGCACCGCACTCTCGCTCCTCGGCGCAGGCCAGACGGTGGACGTCATCCCCGGCGTGTTCCGGCTGGATTCCCTCTCGGTGGCCCTCGCAGACCAGGGTCTGGCCCTGACCATGGCCGGCCCGATCGACCTGCCGGCGCCCTCCGAACGCGTCGGGACGCTGCGCGCCCAGGCGCCCGGGAGCGTCGCCGCACTGGGTCGGGGCCGTCCGGCCGCCACGACCGTCGCGCCGTCCACCGCCGCGCTGTTTCCGTCGGGGCGCGCGACCTACCGGGTGGGCGTCGACGGCGCCCTCGAGGCTACGCCGGTCGACTTCGGCGGCGCGACGCTGCAGCAGGCGGACAAGCCGGCGTTCCAGATGGCCTTCGGCGATGCTGCCATCTTCCAGTACGAGGCGGCCGATCTCGACTTCAATCCGTGGCGGCCGACGGACGCGCGCCTCCGCGCCGCCGCGCGGCTCTTCCTGCGCACCAGTTCCGGCGTGGAGGCCGGCGACAGCACCCGCATCGCGCGGACCGACGTCTCGACCCTGCCGGCCGTCGCCTTCGGGCGCGCGTCGGATCTCGAGCGCCAGCCCGGCATCGTCGTCGGTGCCGGCGCGCCCGTGCGGTATCTGACGGCGTTCCAGGCCGGCTCCGGCGCCTCGCCGCTTATCGTCGGCAACGCCCTGTTCGATTTCCGGGTGGAGACCGTATCCCTGCCGGATGCCTCCTCGCCGACAGTCGCGCTGGCCGGCCACGTGCGGCTGAAGACGCCGGGGATGACGGGCGACTTCGCCCTGCGCGACATGACCGTCGGCCCCGACGGCCTCCAGGAAGCCGGCCGCGCCGACGGCGCCGCCACGCTCAGCTTCGGCGACATGCTGGCCATCCAGACCGGCTGCGTCCTGCTCGACCAGCGCCGGACCACGTTCCAGCAGGTCATGCTGGAGAACGAACAGGTGCTCATCCTACCGGACGGCACGATCGGCGCCGAGGCGGAAACGCCGTTGCCCGTGCAGGCCTACGTGCGTTTCGGCGCCGCCTGCGGCGACACGCTCCGGGTCACCCTCGCCGACGGCTGGTTCGCCGGCGTCGCACACGGCGTGGCCGCCTACCAGACCGTGGAGGGCGACCTCGGGCTGCGCATCGACCGCCTCGAAATGCCCTTCACGCCGGACGCCCGTCTCGTCGCCGATGTGCGCTCCGCCGACGAGCCGCTCACGCTCGACATCGACGGCGCAACGTTCCTGCGGCAGACCCCGCTGACGACGACGGGCCATGTGCGCTCGCGGCAGGGCCGGCCCAGCCTGGCGCTGCTCTTCTCCCCTTCCGAAAAACAGCTCGCCTGGATACCGGGCCTCGCCCGCGTCACCACGGCCGGCGGCGGCCTCTTCTATCGCCCCGAGCCGGCGGATCTGGAGCTGGTGTCGCTGGTCCTGAACGAACGCCATAACGGAAATTTCCAGCCGAACAACCCGGCCGGCTGGCCGGCGGCGAACGCGCCGGACCTGGCCCTCTACCTCCCGGTCGACGCCGCCATCCTCCCGGCCGACAGCGCGAGCGGCATCACGGGCCGGGGGCTCCTGACCCTCGGGCGGCCGTTTACGCATCTGGACCTCAACGGCACGCTCCTCCAGCGCGACCGCGAGCTGGAGGCCGGCCTCTTCCTGGCCCTGACGCAGCGCGACACCCTCGGCGCAACGCTGGAAGGCACGGGGGCGCTGACGCTGAACTTCACGTCCGTTCTCGGCGGCATCGTACCTACCGGGTTCAGGGCCTCGGCCGATCTCGGCTGGTCGGCGTTCGGGTACGGCGACTTCGTCCTGAACGACGCGCTGTCGCTGCCCGGTCGGTACCAGGCCGGCCCTGACGGCATCCTGCTGGACCTGGAGGAAAAACTGCCGGTCGCCACCGGCGGTCTCGCCGTCTCGCAGCCGGCGCATATCCATCTCTGGTACGAGCGCGGCCAGAACAGCCCGGGCGGCTATGCCGCGTTCGAGAGCGACCTGTCGCTGATGCCGGGCATCCATCTGGGACGCAACCGGCTGACGGGCACGTTGCTCAACGACCGCGACGAGCGGCTCCTCTACGCCGCCGCCAATGTGTTCGTCGACGTCCCGTTCGTCTACACCGGCCCGCTCGACCCCTGGCTTTCGATCCAGGAAGGCGGATATTATGCCGGCGACGCGCGCAACATGACGTTCCGCCGGATGGTGACGGAAGCGCGCCAGCACAGCGCCTCGATGCCCACGCTCGCCGCCGACGCCTCTGCGCGGCTGCAGGAGGCCGTCCGCGTCCTCAAACTGGCCACCACCGACCGCTTCGCGCCGGCCCTCCCCACCGTGCTCGCTCGCCCCGACGACGCGCTGCGCGGCTTTGGCGATGCCCTGCTCGATGCCGAGAAAGTCGATGGCAAACTGCCCGAGACGCTCGCCGATCTCGCCGAGGGCCTCTATGCGGATCCCGCGCGCCCCGCGCAGACGGCGGCGCAGGGCGTGCCGGCCACCACGACCGAGGCCGCCGACGCCTGGCGCGCCATGACGGAGGCCGTAGAGACCGCCGAACGGACCGCCGAATCCGACCTCTTCACGCTGGGCGGCCTCGCCCCGCGCAGCGTCCTCTGGCTCTCCGACCAGGTCGATATCCCGGAAGATCTCAAGGCGTCGCCGCTGATCGACGCCACGTGGCCGAACGCGTCCCCCACCGGCACGGGCCGCTTCGAAATCGACCCGAACATCCAGCGGCTGCAGACCGCGAACCTGCTCGACTTCAAGCAGCGCAACGAGGCGCTGGACATCCAATTCCTCCGCGCCGTCGGCGGGCTCGAGATGAACCTCGTGAACCTCAAGATCGCGCGGTCGCCCGACCAGCCGATGAGCTATGCGCGGGCCATGGAGGCCGTCGGCGCCTACTACGGCCGGCAGACCGACGCCGAGTGGTCGCTCCGGGAGTGGGCGTCCGGGCGCCGGCAGTGGCTGGCCGCCCAGGAACGCCAGATCGACCGGAGCCTCGACGACCAGCTCAACGCGGTGGACGACAAGCCGGAGGTCATGCGTAGCACGATCCTCGGCCGCATCGCGCGCATTCGGGACATCGCCGGAGCCGCGGGGTGGGAGAACGAGATCGTCACGGACGAGGCCGCCTTCCGCCAGCGGGTGACGCAGGCCGACGCCGAAGCCCTCAAGGGGCTGTATCGATCCACGGGAAAATGGCTCTGGTTCGACGCGCCGGCGGCCGCCCTCGCGGCGGCGGCGGATACCCTGGGCGCCATCGCGAGCGAGCGCGCCGGCCGCTACGAACTCCTGCGCGACTCCATCGCCGGAGCCTACAGCGCCTACACCCGCGCGCTGGACCCGATGTACGACATGCAAACGGCCATGACCACGACCCTCTACGGCATGGCGGAAGAGTACAAGAACTGGCGCTCGTCGATGCGCCAGCTCGATCCGGAGGCCGTCAACCTCGCGTTCCAGTTCCTCCCCTACCGGGGCAACTACCGCATCCTCGCGGAAGACCTCATCCCGCCCACGCTCGATGCACTGAAGATCGGCATCGACACGACGGGCTATACGGCGACGTCGACCATCTCGTGGAGCGCAAGCCACCCGATCGAGGTGGCCGAAACGAGCGTGGCGATCACCGCGGCATCCGATACGGCGGCCGTCTTCGCCAGCGTGGCCTCGCTGCCGGCCTATTCCTATACCGCCATCAAACGCGATGTGGCGAACCGCAACCAGACGTACGACGTGACGGTGCGCGTCCGCGGCGCCGGCGGCCTCACCGCATCCCGCTCGGGACGGTTCACCGTGCCCGTCGACCCCGCGGCACAGGTGCCGGCGCCCCGCCCGGACTCGCTGCTGGTGCCCCAGGACGACACCCCGCCGCCCGCGCCCGCCATCGCCGAACTCACCTATTCCGCCTACTTCAGCGACGAGCCCAACACCCTCGCCTTCACGATCGACGCCCTGCGCGACCCCGAGTCCGGCATCGCCTCGCTGGCCTACCGCATCGTGAACGAGCAGGATGCGAACGACGTCCTGCAGGACTGGACGCAGGTGGTCACCACGACGCCGGATTTCCCGGGCCGGCGGATCGAAACCGGCCTCCCGGTGCAGGAACGCAACCTCGCCATCCGGGTCCAGACCCGCGCCGAAAACGGCGCCGGCCTGCGTTCCGAGAGCAGCGCCTCGCTGCGCCTCAGCCTCGACGACACCCCGCCCGTGGCGGCGCTCCGGTCGCTTACCTACTTCAACCCGTTCAGCCTCGAAAACCCGAACAGCCTGCTGGTGGAATTCGAGGCGCTCCAGGACGCCGAGTCGGGCATCCAGCGCGTCGAATACGTGCTCGTGGAAGGGCTTGAGACGAATCTGGCGGAGGCCGACTGGGAGCCGTTGACGACGCTGCGGCAGTCCCAGCGCGACCTGGGCGCCCGCACGGAATACCTGCCGCTGGCGGAGGATGCCTACCGGCCGCGCGGCTATAACCTGAATGCCATCTTCCGGGTTACGAACGGCGCCGGCCTCCAGACCATCGCGCGCCGCACCATCCAGATCCCCGGCCGCGACGCGACGGCGCCGAGCGAGCCGCAGCTGACGCTCGCGCACAGCGGGTTCTACACGCCCGGGCAGCCGAGTCAGCTCCACATCCTGCTGAACGACGTCCACGACGTGGAGTCGGGTATCGACCGGCTGCTGTTCCGGGTGCTCGACGGCGCGACGGGCCGGCCCATCTACGACTGGGACGACTTCGTGCTGCTCGCGCCGAATCAGCTGGCCTTCTATCTGGAGAGCCTCGAGCGCTCGCTGCCGCTGCCCCGTTTCGACAGCGGGCGGCCGGTGATCGTGGAGGCCCGGGCGATCAACCGCGCCGGCGTCACGTCCCGCACGTCGGTCGCCTTCCTGCAGCTCGACGTGGACGACACCGCGCCTCCGGCGCCGGCGGTCGAAGTCGCTATCCGTAACGATCAAACGCAGGCGCAGCCGGAGGCGATCTCGCTGAACGTGGGTCCCGTCCAGGATCCGGAATCCTTCATCGCCGCGGCCTCCTACCGGCTCGTCGACCCCGCCAGCCAGGCGGTCCTGGTCGACTGGCGCGCGTTCGACTTCGCGAGCCCCTCGCACCAGTTCCCCGGCGCGTCGATCGAAATCGACCCCGCGACGCTGCCCGCAAGCCGGGCGCCGGAGGTGCAGGTCCGCGTCACCAACGGGCAGGGGCTGAGCGCCGTATCGAGCCAGCGCATCGCGCTGGACGCCGCCGCATCCGCGCCGGCCACGCCCGACGTCACCCTGTTCTACAGCGACGCCGGCGACGACGGCGCGATACACATCGTCCTGAAACCCATCGCCAACCCGATGGCGACGCCGTCCGCGATCCGGTACCGGCTTCGGGATGCCGACGCCGCCGATCGGGTACTGGTGCCCTGGCAGGACGTGCCCGTCACCGCCGGCGAGCGCTTCGCCGGCCGCACGGGCGTCCACGCCCTCCCCGACTCGCTGCGGATCGAGACCGCCCTGGCCGAGCTGGTCGTCGAGAACCGGCAGGGCCAGGCGTTCCAGAGCCACGCCATCCTGAGCATCCCGCGGGCCGGCGCCCTGCGGGCGTCGCGCCCGTCGGCGCCCGCCCTCGACCTGTTCTTCTACGACGCCGCCAACCGCATCCTGACCAACACCCTCGAACTGGGCATCGGCGACGCGTACGACGCGCGCTCGGAGATCGCCTCCGTCGCGTACCGGGTCACGCTGACCGATGCCGCCGGCGAACAGACCGTGCGTCCCTCCGATACGACCTGGTACGAGCTGGACATCAAACCGGGTGTCTATTTCGCGGGCGAGCGGGTCCAGATCGGCCTGCCGGACCTCGCCTATCCGGCCCAGGCCGTCGCGGAAGTCCGCCTGACGAACGAGGCCGACCGCACGACGACCGCATCCACCCGCCTGGCCCTCGCCCCGGTCTCCGACGACACGCCGCCGGTCCCGCCGGCGCTGACCGTCTTCCAGCTCGATACGCCGCAGCGCAATACGCCGGCGCGCCTGCGGATCGTCGCGGGGTCGGCGACGGACCCGGAATCCGGCGTCGAGGAAATGGCCTATCGCCTGATCGATCCCGAGCGGCCGACGGCTCCGGTGGCCGACTGGACACCCCTGACGAACCAGCAGGACGAGCGCCATTACGCGCCGGCCCCGGCCACCGTGACCGTCCCGCCGGCGTCGACCAACAGACCGCTGCTCGTCCAGCTCCGGACGCGGAACGGCATCGGGCTCGAAAGCCTCGTCGAGTCGCCCATCACGCTCGTCAGCGACCGCACGCCGCCGGTGATCGAAGGCCTTGCGGCGGCCGCGGCCGGCCCCGCGTACGCGCCCGACCGCATCGATATCGTCCCCGGCCTCATCGCCGACCCCGAGTCGCCGATCGACCGGATCGCGTACCGCGTGGCCCTCGAGGGCGACACGACGAGCCTGATCCAGGACTGGACCGTGGTGGATGAGCCCGAGGCGCCGCGTCTGCGCGCCCGCACCCTTTCCGTCCCGCTTCCCAACCTGGCCGGCAGCCGCACGGTATCCGTGGAGGTGCGCGCGGAGAACGCCGCCGGCCTCGAAACGACCGCATCCACCCGGGTGGCGATCGAGATCGACACCACGCCGCCGCAGATGCCGCGCATCGACCTCGCTTTTGTGGACAACACGCAGGGCGAAGGGTACCTCCTCGTCACCCCCGGCGCATTCCGGGACGCCGAGTCGCTGATCGCCGGCCTCGACTACCGGATCTACGACGCCTCGGGCGACTCCTCGGTGTTCCGCGACTGGACCCGCCTGCCGGTGCCGAACGTGCTCCGCACGTCGACCCCGCCGTTTTCCATTCCGCGGACCGCGTTCCCGTTCGACGGCGCCCGCGAGGTGACCGTCGAGTTCAGGGCGCAGAACGGCGCCGGCCTGTTCGCCTACCGCCAGGGCACGATCGCGATTCCGGGGGATGTCACGCCGCCGGATACGCCGGCGCTGCAGGTGGTGCACCACAACGCCTACGACGCCCAGCACCCGAACAGCCTCGAGCTGCAGATCGGGCCGGCCGGCGACGCGCAGTCGTCCATAACGGACGTCGCGTACCGGATCCGCATCCCGGGCGCCACGGAAGCGACCGGGGCCTGGACCTCCGTTTCCCGGCCCACCGAGGAACGCTTCCCCGGCACCCTGCTGTATGCCGACCTGCCGTTTCTCGCATCGAGCACGGTGGCCGACGTCGAGGTGCGCGTGGTGAACAGCGCCGGCCTGGTGACGACGACCGCCTCGCGGGTGGATGTCGTGATCGAAAGCGACATCACCCCGCCCAGCCTCGAAATCGCCCTGCACTATTTCTCCGACCAGATGGCGCTCGTGCTGAACGAGCTGTCCGATCCCGAATCGCGGATCCATGAGGTCGAATACCGCTTCCTCGACAACGTCGACCAGACCGTTCTCGCGGACTGGAAGCCCGTCTTCGAGATCTCCGTCCCGCAGGACCGTTTCGAGCGGCAGATTTATGCGGTCGAAAAACCGACGATCCGGAGCGGCCGGACGCTGAAGGTCGAGGTCCGCGCCACGAACGGCGCCGGCCTGCAGACCCTCGTCAGCAAGACGGTCCTGTTCAAAACCCCGGGGATAGGCCAGTGAGCACACACCGAGCACCCATAACGCAAGCCGCAACCAGGATGGCGCTGAGCCTCCTGATGCTGGGCCTGACGGCGGCCTCCGCCGCGGCGCAGACGCCGGCGCCGGCGGGCGAACTCCGCATCGCCGTCCGCGAGGACGACCGATCCGTGCAGATCTACCACACGGCGCTCGTGCCCATCGAACACGGCTTCAACCTCTACCGGCGCGATACGGAGGATGGCGAGTACGTGCGGCTGAACGCCGCACCGATCCGCAGCGTGCGCTCGGGCGCCGAGCTGCGCGACTTTCTCGGGACGCTGTACACCGACATCGAGGCGGCCACCGGCCAGGACAACGCCAACAGCACGCTCGCCAAGGTCCGAAGCGACACCCGCATCGCCAACCTGCTGACCTTTATCTACCCCGAAGCGGCCGACGCCCTCGGGCGGCGGTTCATCGACCGCACCGCCCCGCTCGAAACGGTCGTCAGCTACCGGATGGAATTTGTCGACGCCCGCGACGAGCCGACGGGGCTGACGCTCGAACAGACGCTGCTGCTGCTGCCGAGCCGGCCCGAGCCGCCGATCGGCCTCCGCGCCGTCAATGACGGGCGGACGATCACCCTCTACTGGCGCTTTGTGCCGCCGAGCCTCCGGACCGACGACCGGCTCGTCCGCTTCGAGGCGTTCCGGATCGACCCCGCCACGAACGCGCCGGCGCGCCTGCACGACGCCATCGTGCTGCGCAACAATGCCGTCTACGAATACGCGATCACCTTCGAGGCGCCGACCACGGGCCAGACCGAGCGGCTGTTTGTCCAGGGCGTCGACTTCACCGGACAGGCCGGCGCGCCGAGCGCCGAGTTGCGGTTCGACGTGCTCGACGCCCGTCCGCCCCAGGTCGTGAGCCAGGTGACGGCCACGCCGCTGTCCGGCGGTCGCGTCCGCGTGTCCTGGGCGCCCGGCGGCGACGAAGACGTGCACGGCTATCAGGTGTACCGGTCGGAACAGGTGCTGTCCGACGCCGGCTACAGCCGCATCACCGGCGAACCGCTCGGCGTCGGCGAGACCGTGTTCAACGATACGCTGCGAACGACGCAGGGCGGGGTCTTTTTCTACCGGGTCTCGGCCATTGACGACAGCGGCAACGAGAGCCCGCTGAGCAATGCCGCCATGGTCCTCGTGGCCGACGACACCGAGCCCCTCGCCCCCACCGGCCTCACGGCCCGGTACGAGGCGCCCGGCGTCGTGCGGCTGGCCTGGGAGCCGACGGCCGCGGATGCGGCGTCGTACCTCGTGCTGCGCCGGCGTATGGGCGACGAGACCCCCGATATCGATCTTAGGCTCCATGTCGACGATCTCACCGAGCCGCGTTTCGTCGATGCCGGCGAAGCGGGGCACGGGTTCAGGGAAGGCGGCGTGTACCGGTATAGCATGATGGCCGTGGATGCGGCCCGCAACCTCAGCGCGCCGGCGGTCATCACCGTCCGCATCCCGGACGCCACGGCGCCCGAGCCTCCGGGCGCGCTGTACGCGGTCGTCGAACAGGCCGACCGGCTGGCGCTGACCTGGAATCCCTCTCCGAGCACCGATCTGATGGCGTATATCCTCTATCGCCAGAAAGACGGCGACGCCCGCGTCGAAACCCGGATGATTCCGCCCGGGCAGCGCCGCTACGAAGCCTACGACCTCGAGGCCGGCCAGACGTACACGTTCTGGGTGACCGCGGCCGATTCGGCGGGCAACGAAAGCGCCCGCTCCGAACGGCAGCAGATCGCCATGCGCGACGCGCTCCCGCCGCGCTCGGTGCGCAACGTGCGCGCCGAGCCGCTGGAAGACGGCGGCGTGACGCTCGCCTGGGAGCCCGTCGTCGCCTTCGACCTCGCCGGCTACCACGTATACCGCGCCGCATCGGCCACCGGCGTATTCGAAAAGATCCACGAGGGAGTCCTCACCGAACGTACCTGGCTCGACGCGGAAGGCCTGCCCGGACAGTGGTACCGTGTTTACGCGGTGGATACGTCCGGCAACGAAAGCCAACCGAGCGGCCCCGCCTGCGCCGTGCTCCCCCAGCAGCCGTAATTTGTGATCGCGTTCATGTTCTCACGTCCATCGACATACGGATTCAGCGGCTTGCTCGCCGGCATCGCGCTCGGGGTGCTGTGCCCGGCGGCCGGCATGGCGGCTGCCGCCGTGCGCGCGGATGCCCTGGCCCCGCCGACGACGACCGGCATCGCCGACGTCGCCGTGCTGGAAGACGCCGGCCCGTCCGCGGTCGACCTCTTCGCCGCCTTCGACGACGCCGAGGACCCGGACGAGGCCATGACCTATACCATCGAGTCCGTCTCGGCGGATGGCCTGCTCACGACCGCCATCGACCCCGCCACGGGCATCCTTACGCTGTCCTACCTGCCCGACGCGAACGGCGTCGCCGTCGTGACGGTGCGGGCGACGGATACCGAAAGCCTCTTTGCCGAAACCAGCTTCAGCGTCACGATCACCCCGGTCAACGATCCGCCGGCCTTCACGCCGGGAGGGAACGTGAGCGTGAACGAAGACGCCGGCGCGCAGTCGATTCCGAACTGGGCTTCCGGGCTGACGGCCGGCCCCGCCAACGAAGCCGCGCAGAGCCTCAGCTTCAGCTTGAATGTGGGCAACCCGGCACTGTTTTCCGTGCAGCCGGCGCTGTCATCCGACGGGACCCTCACGTTCACGCCGGCGCCCAACGCCAGCGGCGTCACGTCGATCGGCGTGACGCTCTCCGACAACGAGGACACCTCGAACGGCGGCCTCAACACGAGCAACGAAGAGACGTTCACGATAACGATCGTGGCGCAGGCCGATCCGCCGACGACCTCCGGCATCGCCGATGTCACCGTGCTGGAAGACGCCTCGAACACGGTCATCGACCTCTTCGCCGCCTTCGACGACCCCGACAATCCGGACTCGGAGCTCACCTTCAGCGTCATCTCCAACACCAACACGTCGCTTTTTTCGGCGGTAGCCATCGATCAGACGTCCGGCACGCTGACACTCGACTATGCGGCGGATCTGAACGGTGCGGCCACGCTGACGGTCCGCGCCACGGATCCCGGCGGGCTGTTTGTGGATGCGCCGTTTACCGTCACCGTCACCGCCGTCAACGACGCCCCGAGCTTCGTCAAGGGCAGCGACATCAGCATCGGCGAAGACGCCGGCGCGCAGACCTTCGCCAGCTGGGCGACGGCCCTCAGCGCGGGGCCGGCGAATGAGAGCACGCAGACGCTGACGTTCAGCGCCTCGGCGACGAACAGCACGCTGTTCAGCGTCCAGCCCGCCGTCTCCGCGGCCGGGACGCTCAGCTTCACGCCGGCGGCCAACGCCAGCGGCGTCAGCACCGTCACCGTCACGCTGGCCGACAACGGCGGCACGGCCAACGGCGGCGTCGACACCAGCCCGGCGCAGACCTTCACCATCACCATCTCCGGCACCAACGACGCGCCCACCACCTCCGGCATCGCCGGCGTCACCGTCCTCGAGGACGCCGCCAGCAGCACGGTCGATCTCTTCGCCGCCTTCGCCGACGCCGAGGACCCGGACAACGCGCTCGTCTACACCGTCCAGTCCAACACCAACCCCGCCCTCTTCGCCAGCACCGCGATCAACGGCACCGCCGGCACCCTCACGCTCGACTATGCCGCCGACGCCAACGGCTCCGGCACCCTCACCGTCCGCGCCACCGACACCGGCGGCCTCTTCGTCGACGCCGCCTTCACCGTCACCGTCACCGCCGTCAACGACGCCCCGAGCTTCGTCAAGGGCAGCGACATCAGCATCGGCGAAGACGCCGGCGCGCAGACCTTCGCCAGCTGGGCGACGGCCCTCAGCGCGGGGCCGGCGAATGAGAGCACGCAGACGCTGACGTTCAGCGCCTCGGCGACGAACAGCACGCTGTTCAGCGTCCAGCCCGCCGTCTCGCGGCCGGGACGCTCACCTTCACGCCGGCGGCCAACGCCAGCGGCGTCAGCACCGTCACCGTCACGCTGGCCGACAACGGCGGCACGGCCAACGGCGGCGTCGACACCAGCCCGGCGCAGACCTTCACCATCACCATCTCCGGCACCAACGACGCGCCCACCACCTCCGGCATCGCCGGCGTCACCGTCCTCGAGGACGCCGCCAGCAGCACGGTCGATCTCTTCGCCGCCTTCGCCGACGCCGGAGGACCCGGACAACGCGCTCGTCTACACCGTCCAGTCCAACACCAACCCCGCCCTCTTCGCCAGCACCGCGATCAACGGCACCGCCGGCACCCTCACGCTCGACTACGCCGCCGACGCCAACGGCAGCGGCACCCCCACCGTCCGCGCCACCGACACCGGCGGCCCTTCGTCGACGCCCGCCTTCACCGTCACCGTCACCGCCGTCAACGACGCCCCGAGCTTCGTCAAGGGGCCGGACCAGACGGTATCCGAGAGCGGCCCACCGGTATCCATCCCTAACTGGGCGACCAACATCAGCGCGGGGCCGGCGAACGAGAGCAGCCAGACGCTCACGTTTTCGACGTCGAACACGAACAACGCGCTCTTCACCGCGCAGCCGGCCGTGTCCTCGACCGGGACGCTGACGTTCAACCTCGCCAACAACGCGAGCGGCTCCGCCACCGTCACCGTCACGCTGGCCGACAACGGCGGCACGGCCAACGGCGGCGTCGACACCAGCGCGCCGCAGACATTCGTCATCAATGTGTCCGATGTGAACGATCCGCCGACGACGACCGGCATCGCGAACGTGACCGACCTCGAGGATGCGCCGAACCGGGCGATCAATCTCTTCGCCGCCTTCTCGGATCCTGAAAATGCGGACAACCAGCTCGTGTACTCGGTCGTCTCGAATTCAAATCCGATCCTCTTCAGCGCGCTGCCGATCGACGGCGTGGCCGGCACGCTGACGCTCGACTATGCCCCGAACGCCTTCGGAACGTCCGCCCTCATCGTGCGCGCCACCGACACGGGCGGCCTCTTCGTCGACGCCCAGTTCACCGTGACGCTCACCGCCGTCAACGACGCCCCGGTCTTTACGAAGGGCGCCAACCTGAGCGTGCCGGAGGACTCGCCGGCGCAGGTCGTCCCCGGATGGGCCACGGGCATCGCCGCCGGGCCGGTCAACGAGACGGGGCAGGTCCTCGCCTTCCAGGTGAGCACGCCGTCCACCACCCTCTTCAGCGTACAGCCGGCCATCACGCCCACGGGCGTCCTGAGCTACACGCCGGCGCCCGATGCCAGCGGCACCGCCGTCGTCACCGTCGTCTTGCAGGACGACGGGGGCGTGCAAAACGGCGGCGTCGACCAGAGCGCGGCGCAGACGTTCACGATCTCGTTGACGGCCATTAACGACCTGCCGGTCGCCGTCGACGACAATTACACGGTCCTCGAAGGGCAATCGCTCATCGCGTCGGCCGGCGGGTCCCCTCCCGGCGTGCTCGACAACGACACCGACGCCGATCGCAACACCCTCACCGCGACCGTCATCCAGCCGCCGCAGTTCGCCTCCACCTGGTCCTTCAACACGAACGGTTCGTTCGTCTATGTCCACGACGGCTCGGAGAACACCGTCGACCGGCTCACCTACGTCGCCAACGACGGATTCGGCAACTCGAACGTCGCCACCGTCACCTTCACGATCAAGGAGACCAACGACGCGCCGCAAACCACCGGCATCGGCAATGTGACGGTTCTGGAGGATGCGATCGACACCGCGATCCCCCTCTACAACAGCTTCAACGACCCCGACGACGCCGACGACGCGCTGACCTACACGATCGAGAACAACACCAACGCGGCGCTTTTCGAATCGGTCGGCATCGCGGCCGATACCGGGATCCTGACGCTCAACTACGCGCCCAACGCCAACGGCTCCGCCACCCTCACCGTCCGGGCCACGGACCCCGGCGCGTTGTTCGTGCAGACCAGCTTCAGCGTGACGGTCACCCCCGTCAACGACCCTCCGTCGATGGTGCCCGGAGACAACATCACCCTGGGCGAGGATGAGGGGCCGCAGTCGATCCCAGGCTGGGCCACCGCCATCAGCGTGGGTCCGCCCGATGAGGCGAGCCAGGCGCTGTCCATCAGCCTGGTGAACGACAACAACGCGCTGTTCACCGTCCAGCCCATCCTGACCGTGGCGAACGGCGTCGGGGCGCTGGCCTTCACGCCGGCCCCCAACGCCGGCGGCGTCGCCAACGTGACGATCAACCTGACCGACAACGGCGGGACGGCCAACGGCGGGATCAGCACCTCGGCCTATACCTTCGTCATCTCCATCAACTCGGACAACGACCCGCCGACGTCCATCGGCATCGCGGATGCCACCGTCCTGGAAGACGCCGCCCCGCTCACCTACAACCTGTTCGACATCTTCAGCGACGTGGAAGACGCCGACGACCAGCTGGTGTTTTCCATCGAGGGCGATGTGAATGAGGCGCTCTTCGCCTCCGTGACCATCGCCGGTTCGCCGGCCATCCTCACCATAACGTTCGCCCCGGATGCGTTCGGGACGGGCAGCCTCGGGATCCGCGCCACCGATACCGGCGGGCTCTGGAAGCAGGAAGATGTGGTCTTCACGGTGAACGCTGTCAACGACGCCCCTTCGTTTGTCGCCGGCCCCGACCAGGCCCTGGCGCAGAATGCCTCGCTGCAGAGCGTACCCGGCTGGGCGACGGAGATCACCCCCGGCGCCGCCAACGAGGCCGAACAGTCGCTGGACTTCATTCTCACGACGGACAACGACGCGCTCTTCCTCGTGCTGCCCGATGTCAGCCCGGACGGGACGCTCTCCTATGCGCCGGCCCAGGGGGATGACGTCTTCGGCGAGGCGAACGTGTCGATCGTCCTGGCAGACAACGGCGGGACGGAGAACGGCGGCGTGGATCGGAGCGAGGCGCAGACCTTCAAGATCACCATCAACCGGTTCAACACGCAGCCCAACGCGAGCGACGACAACTACATCGTACGCCAGGGCGCCACGCTGACGGTGCCGGCGGCCACCGGCGTGCTCGCCAACGACTCCGACCTCGAAGATGACGCGTTGACCGCCCGCATCGTGAACCCGCCCACCAACGCGGCGGCCTTCTCCCTCACCGCCGACGGCTCGTTCTCGTACCGGCACAACAATTCGCAGACCACCGGCGACTCGTTCACGTACGTCGCGAACGACGGCATCGACGATTCCGATGCCGCCACCGTGTTCATCACGATCACGCCGACGGGCACGTTGAGCCTGCCGGACGTCGTCGTGCTGGAAGACGCCGACGACACGGTCCTCGATCTTCGCCCCACCTTCGCGCCCCAGTTCCCGGCCGGCAGCGTGCTCACATACCGGCTCGCCACGTCGTCGTCCGCCACCCTCTTCAGCGACGTCGCGGTCGACTCCCTCTCCGGGCTCGTCACCATCGCCTACGCCCCGAATCAGAACGGCATCGCCAACCTGAGCTTCCGCGCGACGAGCGCCGACGACGAAACCCGCACGGCGTCGGTCACGGTCACCGTCCTCCCGCTCAACGACGCGCCGATCGCCGTCGACGACATCGCCGCGACGATCGAGAACGAGCCGGTGCTCGTGAACGTCCTCGCCAACGACGTCGACCCCGACGGCGACGACCTGATCATCCAGAGCTTCTCGAGCCCGAACGTGGGCACGGTGCAGCCCGGCGCGGACGGCACCTTCCTGTACAACCCGCCGGCCGACTACACCGGCAGGGCCACTTTCAGCTATACCGTCGTCGACGACAGCAGCGCGACGGACCGGGCGACGGTCACCATCACGGTGTTCGCCGGCCGGTTTGACATCGTGGACCTCGGCCTCGCCGGCAGCGACGTGAGCGCGGCGTTCGGCATCAGCAACATCGGGGAGGTTGTGGGCTCGTCCCTGCTGCCGGGCAACGTTTCGCAGGCGTTTTCGTCGTCGCAGACGCTGGAAACGACGGGCATGAGCACAGCCTACGACGTGAACGACTTCGGCGCCGCCGTCGGGGCGCACCTCTTCAACGGCGCGCTGCTGGCGGCCCGGTGGGACTCGCTGGGCCTCACCCGCCTTGGCGCGTTCGATGGTCGCTCCAGCCTCGCCTACGGCATCAACAACGAAGGACTCGTCGTTGGGACCTCCACCAAGGCGCAGACCGAGGTCCTCCGGGCGTTCCTGTGGCGCGACGGCCGATTGAACGAGATGCAAACGGCTTCGGTCGTGGAGAGCCAGGCCTTCGACATCAGCGAACGGGGCCTCGCGGTGGGCTACGCCGGCGCCAGCGCCGTGATCTGGGACGACGTCGTCATCTCGCGGACGCTCGCCGGCGCGCTGGGTCGCGCCTATGCCCTCAACGAAAGCGGCCAGGTCGTCGGCAGCATCGACGACGGCACCGTCAAGGCGGCCTTCTGGGAGCGTAACGGCGCCCTCCAGGTGATCCACGACGCCGCGAGCAGCTTCAGCGAAGCCTACGGCATCAACAACTCGACGTGGGTCGTGGGCGCGTATCTCCCCGCCGTTCCGGGCAAGAACCAGCCGTTGACGGCGCCCCGGATGGCCGTCGCCTCCGCGCAGGCGCTGCGCGCCGGGGCCGGCATGCCCGCCGATTCGCTCGGCAAGCGCGGCGCGAACGAACCGGTCGTGGCGGTCGCTTCCGCCGGCGAGATGCGGGCGTTCCTGTGGCGTAACGGCGTGTCGGTGGATCTCAACGACTTCATCGACGCCGGCTCGGGGTGGACGCTCGTCGAGGCCCTCGGCATCAACAATGCGGCGCAGATCGTCGGCTACGGCTTGCGAAACGGCGTCAAACGCGCCTTCCTCCTCTCCCCGTCCAACAACAGCGCCCCGAAGGCGCAGGACGACGTAGCGGCGCTGACGTATGTCGAACGCATCGAGATCGACCTGCTGGCGAACGACCGCGACGAGGACGGCGACTCCCTGCGCGTCGTTTCGGTGACCCAGGGCGCTTTCGGATCGGTGGCGCTGGTGAACGGCCGGATGGCGATCTACACGCCTGGGCCTGAATTTGAAGGCGAGGATGTGTTTTCGTACACGGTCACCGACGGCCGCGGCGGGCTGAGCGATGCGCAGGTGACCGTCATGCGTTCGGGCGATGCGCTGCCGGCTTCCTTCGCGCTGGAGCAGAATTATCCGAACCCGTTTAATCCCACCACCACCATCGCCTTCTCCCTGCCCGAGGCGTCGGACGTGGTGCTCGACGTGTTCAATCTCCTCGGACAACGCGTCGGGCGCTTGATCGACGGACCGCGCACGGCGGGGCAACACCGGGTCGTGTTCGATGCCGGCGACCTCCCGGGCGGCGTATACGTCTACCGCATCCGGGCCGGCGCTTTCACCTACAGCCGGAAGTTAGTGCTCCTGAAGTGACGCCGCCTGCTCGGCGGAAATCTCCTGCACCGCCTCGATGAATGCGGCGGCGTGGGCGGGGTCGTGGTCGGGATGCATGCCGTGGCCCAGGTTGGCGATGTGGCCGTTCGGCCCGAACGCATCGAGCATGTCGCGGACGGCCCGGCGGATCGCCATCGGATCCGCATAAAGGACACAGGGGTCGAGGTTACCCTGCAGCGCGGCGCGCCCTGCGACCACCCGGCGTGCGGCCCGCGGGTCCATCGTCCAGTCGAGCCCAATGACGTCGTAGCCGGTATCGGCGAGGTCGTCCAGGGCATAGTGGGCGCCCTTGGCGAACACCGTCGCCGGCACCTCCGGGTGGAGGGCTTTCAGTCGTTCGGCGATCTGCGCGAGATAGGGCAGGCAGAATCGGTTGAAGGCCTCCGGGCTGAGCAAGCCCGCCCAGGTGTCGAACACCTGCACCAGCTGCGCGCCGGCCTGGATCTGGAGCGAGAGGTATTCGACCAGCCGATCCGTGATGTCCTGCAACAGCGCCCGGCTTTCATCGGGATGTCTGAAGAGCCACGTCTTCGCCAGCGAAAACGTCTTGCTGCCGCTGCCCTCGATCATGTAGGCCATCAGCGTCCACGGGGCGCCGCAGAACCCGATCAGCGGCACGCGCCCCGCCAGCTTGTGGCGCGTGAGCGTGAGCGCCTCGAAAACATAGTCGAGCGCCGCGCGCAGATCCGGACTCCGCAGCCGCGCCATGTCGGACGGGGACGCCAGCGGAGCCTTGAATACCGGCCCCCGGCCCTTGATCATCTCTACGTCCATCCCCATCGCCTGGGGAATCACCAGGATATCCGAGAAGATGATGGCGGCATCGAGCGGGAAACGTTCGAGGGGCTGGAGCGTGACCTCCATCGCCAGCTCCGGGGTGCGGACGAGCGAAAAAAACGCGTCCTCGGAACGGAGCGCGCGGTACTCGGGCAGGTAGCGTCCGGCCTGCCGCATCATCCACACCGGCGCGCGGGGGGTGGCCTCCTGACGGGCGGCCTTGAGCAACAGGTCGTTTTGTAAAGCTGGAAATGATGGCATGCGAAACGTTCCTCAGCGCATAGCGGTTATCGTGCCCGCCCGATGTACCAAAATAGTGCCGGCGTGATGTCAGACCTGCCGATTTCGTACCGATCCGAGTTTTTTCGGAAGACGATCCACCTGCTTTCCGTCGCGTTGCCGGTCGGGATGCTGCTGGTGCCGCGAACGACCGGGCTCGTCGCGCTGGCGATGCTGACGGCGCTCGCCCTGGCGTTCGAGGTCGCGCGCGGGATCAACCCGGAGGTGAACCGCTTCTTCGTCTGGCAGTTCGGCTGGATGATGCGCCCGGACGAGAAACCCCCGTTGGGCCGCATCCGCATCAGCGGCGCGACGTGGGTGCTGCTTTCCGCGCTGGTGCTCCTGGTGTGCTTTCCTGCGCGGATTGCCGCGATGGCGCTGACCGTATTCATGATCGGCGACGCCGCCGCCGCGCTCGTCGGGCGGCGATTTGGCCGGCACCGGTGGAGCGGAAGTCCTAAAACGATAGAAGGCACGATCGGATTCATCGTCTTCGGCGCCCTGGCCGCGTTGTTTTTCCCGAAGCCCGCCTTCTGGCTGGGGCCGGCGGCGGCGCTCCTGGCCGGCGCGCTCGAACTGCTGCCGGGTCCGCTGAACGACAATATCCAAGCGCCGTTCATCACCGCCCTGGCGATCGCCGCAACCGAGCATTTCGTGCTCGGTCTGCCCATGGGTTTCCTGCCCGGCCTGGCAGGGTGATTCCGACGGGGACGCGTGCCCCAAACACAAACCATCCACCCGTTAACTGTACCTCTTCATGGCTGAATCGGCGCTGCAACGCATCCTCGGTCTGGAGCCGTTTCCGGAGCCCCCGCTGATCCGACTCCGCTATCCCGTGGTCATGATGCATGGTTTCGGGATGGTGGCCGCGTTGCGGCGGAACGGGCACATGTACGATTTCGCGATGGACCTCCGCGCCCGCGGGATCTGGGCGTTTGCGCCCAACGTGCCGCCCTACAACCCGGTGCCCGTGCGCGCCGGCATCTGGAAGGAGCGGCTCCAGCATATTCTGCACCAGACCGGCGCCGAAAAGGTGAACCTCATCGCGCACTCCATGGGCGGGCTCGATGCCCGGTATCTGATCAGCCGCGAGGGCTTTCACGACCGGGTGGCCTCGCTCGTAACGATCTCCACCCCGCACCACGGCTCTTCGATCGCCAGCTTTCTCCTCGACCAGCCCGATCGGCTGCGCGTCTGGCTCGCGGATCTGGCCAACTGGCTGGGGTCGACCGCCATGCGCGAGGTGAATGCCGACTTCATGAACACGGTGAGCGAGCTGACGCCGGCGTACATCAAGGAGACTTTCAATCCTGCCACCCCGGACGACCCTGGCGTGCGGTACTGGTCGTATAGCGCAAAAGCCGGCAAAGGCACCGACCACAGCATGAGCCCCTTCCTCCGCCCGCTCAACCTGATCCTGCACGGCCGCGAGGGCGTCAACGACGGCTTCGTCTCGGTCGAAAGCGCTATGTGGGGAGAATCCCTCGGCGTCATCGAAGCCGACCACGCCCAGCAACTCGGCATCCAGTTTCCCACCCTCAACGGGTTCGACGCCTACGGCCTCTATCGCACCATCGCCGCGATGCTGCGCGAGGAAGGATTTTGAGTAATTGGAAATCTTCAGTGACGTTACGCACGTTAGCGCGGCGACCCAGGGATACGGGATACAAGATGCAGGATGTTTACCGAAAAACCGTACGTTTGATCGTGATCCTGCATCAGAAGACTAGAGGCTATGGCGCGTAAGATCAGATCTTAACTCGTGTTAGGCAAGGCATCGTGTCCATCTGTGGATGCAAGATGGAGGATGCAGGATTTCGTCCGAAAAGCCTGTTGCCCGGTACAAAATCCTGCATCTTGCATCCTGCATCAGATTACCAGGCACACGGCTGCGTAAAATCAGATCTTAATTCGATGCTTGCGCCACGTAGCATGCAAAAAGGCAAATCGGGAGGTCCAGAACCCGGGGCAATCGCATTCTCGCCGTGGCCGTGAGAAGCGTATGGGAGTTTAGGTGCATGGGGGCATTTTTTATCCCCCAGACCACCACACTCCCAAACCCCCATACTCCCAAACCGGGAGATGCTCACGTTTGAAGAGCATGCGATGGCCCTGGTGCAGGACCAGCCCAATTTGCCTTTTTACGATTTCCGATTTTCGATTCTCTACATCCCCGGCTCGATCTGGAGCAGCCAGGCGTCGGAGGGGAGGATGCTGCCGAGGCGTTCGCGGTCGATCTGGGCGAGGTTGCGCGAGGAGTACTGTCCGATCGCGATGCGGTAGCGGGTGGTGCCGTTCGACTTGCCGGAGAGGATGTCCACCTTCAGGCCCTGGCGGTACAGGTCGAGGTACTCGTTCCCGGCGGCCTCAGCCTCCTCGACGGTCGTTTTGGAGCCGATCACCCACGTCCATCCGCGGGCGCTGCGGTCGATGGACCCCATCCATTCGGGCATGGACGTCGCGGCCGCCGGCGGGGGCGGCACGATCTGCACGGGCGGCGGCGCGACTTCCGTCGGCGTCTGGCGCGACGGCTGCGCGCCGATCGGCTGCCCTACGATGCCGCCGCCATCGGCCACGGGCGGGGGCGTAACGGGCGTGGCCGCCGGCGTGTCGATCGGCTGGTTGCGCGGTCCGGGCCGGTCGATGACAGGGCTCGGACGGTTCGGCGCGGGATCGCCAACCGGCTGCGCGATGGGCGGCTGCTCGACCGGCGGCTGAGGCTGCGTCTGAACGGGTTGCGGGGCCGGCTGGTTGACCGGAATCGCGCCGGCGGATGCCAGGCGCTCGCCGGTGAGCTGCGTAAATCCGCCGAACCCGTCGTCCGTGATCACCATGGCCGTCTGGCCGGCAAACTCGTTCGGGAGCGCGTCCGCGATGGTGCGCATGACGCCCGGGATGACCACGTATTCCGCACCGTCGGCGAAGACGTTGAGGGCCGGCACCCGGAATTGCTGATCCGAATAGAAGGTCTGGTCGAAGAAGCCGTCCGCCGCGCTGTGGAGCACGAGGTATTCGGCGTCGATGCCGGCTTCCTGGAGCATGGCGTAGGCCAGCTCGGTCGCCATGAACGCCGTGCCCTCGCGCCGCGACAGCATCGTCTCGATGCCGCGGTCGCGCGCATCCGGTGAGATCGTGATGTTGTCGGCGACATACCGGAGCACGCCGCTCACCTTGTCGCTCTGGGTCGCGAGCGTGCCGGTGATCTGCCGGGTGACGTCGCGCACCTCGCGCTCGTCACGCGACTTCGGCCGGGACGCGTACTGGGCGAAGGAGTCGCCCAGCGATTCCCAGTCCTCCGGAGCCCGGTAGCGCACGGCGCTGCCCATCGACATGTTGGTGACCTGGATCTGGAAGTACGGCGCCGATTCTTTAAAAAAGGCGGCCTGCGTCGGCTGGAACGCCGGCACATTCTGCGCCTGGTATTCGAGTACGATCTTGCGCCGATCGGCGTCCTCGATGCGCTGGTACGGCAGATTCTGCCCCGCGCCGAGCTGTTTGACCTGGACCTGCCACCACATCGGGTAGATGTACCGCACGTTCATCTGCTCCGCCGGCAGGGCGTACTGGAGGGGGATGTCGTGGTACACCGGCGGGTCCTTTTCGAGGTCGCCATAGGAGATTTCGTACGACTCGGTCACGATCGTGCCGGCGGCGATGCCGCCGTAGCTCATCGTATACAGCGTCTCGCCGTTCGGGCCGGGCTGCTCGACGAGGTCGTCCTGGTCGAAATTCTGCCCGCCGCTGCCGGGCGCCTGTACGGTGATCGCCACGTTCTCCAGCCGATCGCCCGGCGCCACGCTCACGCGGAACGTGTTGACCAGGTCGGATTTCGGATCGAGCACGACCATGGACCGCTGCATCACTTCGAAGAAACGCCAGTGCGGAATCGTGCTCGTGAAGGCGATGCTCACGTTGTGCTCGAGCGTGTGGTCGTACGAGACGTAGACGCCCGGAGCCGTGGCATACCGCGCGCGAAGATCGTTCACATTGTACGACTGCGTCATGGGCATGGTGTCGGAATCCAGACGCACGATCCGCTCCGTGGTGTTGCACCCCAGCATCAGAAAGATCAGCAGCAACAAATAACCAGGCGTTCTCATGGGTAATAAATCGTTGTGGATGGGGAGAGGCCGCCGTCTCGCGTCCGGAGAAGCGAGAAGCAATCTGGTAGGCCGTCTCAAATTGAGTGTCACATCGTCGAAAGGCAGTCGAGATCAGCCTCGCCGGCGGCCGGATGCGGGACGTCCCGGCGGTCATTACGGCATTTCTGATCTACGGTCACCCGATTCGGTCGTTCCCGTAGCCCCGTTCCTCGGATTCGCATCCGGGCCGCGGTAGCCATCATCGTTATTTGTGGGAAATTCCTGCCTTCGCATGGCCCTGCAATTACCAGGCCAGAAGGGGGTGGGTTAGGGTTTAAGGTTCGAGGTTTAAGGTTCAAGGGGGGCTCCTTTGAGATGCCTGGCGCCTCCCCCCTCCGAGCTCAGCATGCTTTTTCTAAAAATACCTTAAACCTTAAACCTTGAGCCTTGAACCCTTACCTGTACGCCTCCAGCGCCATCGAGAGCGTGGTCAGGCATCCGCCGGCGGACGCGGCGGCGTCGAGGGTATCGAGGAAGTGCTGGCCCCAGCCCGGGAAGTCGATCTCGTCCCAGAGGGTATTGTGCCAGAGCATGACGCACACGCCCCGGAACTGGCGGCACTGGTCGATGAGCCGGCGGGAGACGCCGAGGGCTTCTTCCGCGGTGAGGTGGCGGCGGTTGAAGATCGCCGCGTCCATCAGGCAGAGCGGCATTTCCCAGATCGGATGCGCGGCGTTCGCCGGGATGTCGAACAGCGGGAACGGGTGGCAGGTGCCGTGTCGAAACCCTTCGAAGGTGGAGAAGCCGAGGGTGGAATCGAGCGCGAAGCCCGCCTCGGCGTGCAGCGCCGGCGTGATCTCGGGCTGCCAGCGGAGGTAGTGCTGCCGTACGGACGTCACCGGCGCCTTCGCGGCGCCGGCGAGGCGGGACCGCTCGTCCCGCATCCGCCCGGCATGGTCGTGCGCGTGGTATCCCGGGTGCAGCCCGATCTCGAAGCCGTCGCGACGCAGCCGGGCGAACACGTGCTGGATATAGCCGCCGTGGAGCCCGTAGTGAACGTCGTGCGGGCCGTGGGCGCCGGCCTTGAAGAAGTAGGTGGCGCTCCCCTGCCGGCCTCGTTCCGCATCGACCATCCGGTCGATCGCCAGCCGAAACGGATCGCCCGGCGTCGCGAATTGCCGGAGCGAGGAGGCGAGACGGCGGCGGCGCTCCGGCGGCGGGCGGTCCAGGCGGTTGAGCAGCGGGTACTCGACCAGTTCGCGATACATGATCCCCGGGCGCCACTTGCGGAGGTAGTCGATGTCGTGCGTCGCGCAGAAGGCCCAGTCGTGGCCGGCCCACCGCGTCGGCACCGCGATGAAGCCCGCGCGCGCGAGGCGCTCGCCCAGCAGGACGCGGTAGGCATCCACCGCCGGCTCGCAGGCCGTGCCCCACGCCGCCTGCAGCGAGGCCTCGTACGGAAACCGGCCGTGCCGGTCGCGCTCGATGCACGTGTGCTCCTGCCACCCGGAGAGCCAGAAAAAGGCGGAGGCGATGGGGTCGTCGTCGTCCGGTTCGCCGAAGAGCATGGGCCAGGTCGCTTCCCCGATCGGCACGCGCCGCATCCGGTGCGCCGGATAGGCCTCGCCGGACGCGAAATACGCCGGCGTCTCCTCCCGAAGCCGGATCGCCACGGTCGTGGGGCCGGCCGCCTCCGGCTCGGGTCCGTAATAGATCGACGGCCCTGCCAGATGCGCGCGCTCCACCCATAGCGGCTCGGCGCCGAGTCCGCACAGCAGGACCTCGATCGCATAACGCGCCTTCGGCGCAAACGCCGGGGGAGCCTCGACACAACAGGGGAGTACGAGAGACTGTGGCATGAATACCCGCCCGACCGAACGCCCTCACGACCGGCCATAGGCTATGATTTTACGGTTGAACGCCGACGCCCCGGGATCGGGAAATCCGCACTACAAAATCGTCGCGGATCCCGTTCACGGGTTCATCTCCATCCCGCGAAAAGAGATCCTCCCGCTCATCCAGACGCCCGAGGTGCAGCGCCTGCGACGGATCCGCCAGCTCGGCGTCGGCAACTTCGTCTTTCCGGGCGCGGAGCACTCGCGTTTCAGCCATGCCCTCGGCGCCATGGCGCTGATGCAGGATACGATTCTCACGCTTCGGGGTAAAGATACGCCGATCAGCGAAAAGGAGGAGTCGGCCGCGCTCGCTGCCGCGCTGCTCCACGATATCGGCCACGGCCCGTTTTCGCATTCGCTCGAACACATCCTGATCTCCGACTTCGAGCACGAGCAGATGAGCCGCGCGCTCATCGTGCAGCTCGCCGAACGGTTCGGCGGCTCGCTGCACCTGGCGCTGGAGATGTTCGACAACACCTGCGACCGCCCGTTTTTCCACCAGCTGATCTCGAGTCAGCTCGACATGGACCGGCTCGACTACCTCCGGCGCGACTCGTATTTCACGGGCGTCGTCGAGGGGAAAGTCGGCGTGCAGCGCATCATCAAGTCGATGCTCGTCTCCCCCACCGCCGGCCGCGCCGACGCCCGCATGGTCATCGAGCCCCGGGGGATCTACCCCGTCGAGAACTTCCTCTTCGCGCGCCGGCTCATGTACTGGCAGGTTTATCTCCACAAAACTGTCCTCGCCGGAGACCACCTCCTCCAGGGCATCCTCCGCCGGGCGCGCTACCTGCTCGGCGCCGGCGATACCGGCGTAGCCCAACTCGGAGCGCCCGCCCTGCTCTTCTTCCTACAGCACGACGTGAAGGGCGCCGACATCCAGAACCCCGACGTGCGCGCCGTCTTCTGCGAACTCGACGACTCCGACATCATCTACAGCATGAAACGCTGGGCGCATCACCGCGACCCGATTCTGGTGGATCTGTGCCGGCGCTTCAACAACCGCGACTTCCTCCGCGTGCGCTTCCTCGGGCATGAGGCCTCCGACGACGAAGCCGGTGAATGGCGCGAGCAGGTGAAGTTCTGGTTGCTCGCTCAGCGCCTGACCGACCCCGAGCATGCCGATGACGACGTGTCGTATTATTTCGGCGTCGACGAAGCCGGCCACGCCGCGTACGGCCACGAGCCCGGCGGCATCGACGTGCTCATGCCTGAAGGCATCCAGGAGCTCTCTACCGTCACCGATACCGCCGCCATCGCGTCGCTCACGCTGCGGGTCGAAAAGCCGTACGTATGCTACCCGAAGGAAGTGAAGCTGTCCCTCTCGCGCCTCGAACCCCATGAAGACAGCCGTAACCGTTAGCCGGCTGCACGACGCACATGCGTCGAGCGGGCACGTCGAACGCCCCGAACGCATCCACGCCATCGAGCGCGTGCTGGAAGAAGGGCAGACCCTGCGCGACGCGCTGCGGCTCCCGCCCGCGCCGGCCCCCGTCGAGGCCGCGCTGCTGGCCCATCCGGCCGAATACCTGGAGCGGCTCCAGGCGGCCTGCGAGGCGGGCGGTGCGCGGCTCGACCCCGACACCTACGCCACGCCGGCGAGCTGGGACGTCGCGATGGAAGCCCTAGGCGCCCTGCTCGCCACCTGCGACGCCGTGATGGACGGCCGGGCGGATAACGGGTTCGCCATCGTCCGTCCCCCGGGCCACCACGCCCGGCCCGACGAAGCGATGGGCTTCTGTCTGCTCGGCAACGCCGCCATCGCCGCCCGCTGGCTCCAGCGTCAACACGGGGTGGAGCGCGTGCTCGTGCTCGACTTCGACGTGCACCACGGCAACGGCACCCAGGAAATCCTTTACGAAGACCCGTCGGTGCTCTACATGAGCCTGCACCAGTGGCCGCTCTACCCCGGGACGGGGCGCAACGACGAGCGCGGCGCCGGCGCGGGCCTCGGCGCCACCGTCAACGTCCCGCTCCCCGCGCGCACGGGCGACGCCGGCTACCTCGCCGCATTCGACCGCATCCTGACGCCGCTTGCGCTTCGTTTCAAGCCGGAGGTCATCCTGGTCTCCGCCGGCTACGACGCCCACTGGCGCGACCCCATCGCCGGCATGCACGTCACGGTCAACGGCTTCGCCCGCATGATGCGCGAGGCGCTCGCCTGGGCCGACGCCACGGCGGAAGGCCGGCTCGTCGCGCTGCTCGAAGGCGGATACGACGCCATGGCGCTCGCCTACAGCGTCCGCGCCTCGCTCGACGTGCTCCGCGACCCCGACGCCGCGGTGGAAGATCCTTTCGGCACCCCCCAGATCGTGGACGCCGACGCAACCCGACACCTCGACGCGGCCGCCGCCGCGCACCTGCTTCCATGAAGACGATTATCGAGCCTTTCCGCATCAAATCCGTCGAGCCCATCCGGATGACGACGCGCGAGGAGCGCGCCGGCTACATCGCCCGGGCGCACTACAACCTCTTCTCGCTGCATTCCGACGACGTGCTGATCGACCTCCTCACCGACTCGGGGACCTCGGCCATGAGCGCCGGGCAGTGGGCAGGGATCATGCGCGGCGACGAGAGTTATGCCGGCTCCCCCTCCTACCACCGGTTCGAGGCCGCCGTCACCGACCTCATGCCCTTCAAACACATCATCCCCACCCACCAGGGCCGCGCGGCGGAACGCATCCTCTTCCACATCGTCGGCGGCCGCGGCAAACGCATCCCCAGCAACACCCACTTCGACACCACCCGCGCCAACATCGAGGCCAGCGGCGCCGAAGCGGTCGACCTCGTCATTCGCGAAGGCCTGGAGCCGGCGAACGAACACCCGTTCAAGGGCAATATCGACATCGACCGCCTGGACGCCTTCCTCCAGGAACAGGGCGACGCCGTCCCGATCGTCATGATCACCGTCACCAACAACTCGGGGGGCGGACAGCCGGTGTCGATGGCCAACATCCGGGCGGCGAAGGCGGTGTGCGAGCGGCACGGCAAGCCGCTCTTCCTGGATGCCTGCCGGTTTGCCGAGAACGCCTACTTCATCAAACTGCGCGAGCCCGGCTATGCGGACCGCCCGGTCAAGGAGATCGTCCGCGAGATGTTCTCGTATGCCGACGGGATGACGATGAGCGCCAAAAAAGACGCGCTCGTCAACATCGGCGGCTGGCTGGCGCTGAACGACGACGCCTGGGCGCAGGCGGCGAGCAACCTGCTCATTCTGACGGAGGGCTTCCCCACCTATGGCGGGCTCGCCGGGCGCGACCTCGAAGCCATTGCGGTCGGGCTCGGTGAAGTGATCGACGAAGACTATCTCGCCTACCGGCTGACCTCGACACGCTACCTCGGCGACGCGCTGACCCGGATGGGCATCCCCATCATCCGCCCTGTGGGCGGGCACGCCGTCTACATCGACGCGCACGCGCTGCTCCCGCATATCCCCCCGCTCCAGTATCCCGGTCAGTCGCTCGCGGTGGCCCTGTACGAGGTCGGCGGCATCCGGAGCTGCGAGATCGGGTCGGTGATGTTCGGCCGGCAACCGGACGGCTCCGAACGGCCGGCGCGGATGGAGCTGGTTCGCCTCGCGATCCCCCGGCGCGTCTACACGCAGAGCCACATCGACTACGTGATCGAGTGTTTCGGGGACGTGCTCAAGCTGCGCGACGCGCTGCGAGGCTACCGCATCGCCCACGAACCGCCGGCGCTGCGCCACTTCACGGCCCGCTTCGAGCCGATGGCGTGATGCCGCGCAAAAAAAATCCGGGCGCGCTGTGGAGCGACGCCCGGATGCGTATTACTGCTCGGCGGCGATTTCCGCCTCCAGTTCGTCGAGCGCCTTCTTGTAGTTGGCCGGCGTGACCGGTTCGGCCGGGGCCGGCGGTGGAGCCGGCGCTGCCAGCAGCGCGGCCTCCTCGGCATTGAGTTCGACGGCTTCTACCGGCGCCGTGGTGTCGCGGGCCTCGGCGGACGCTTTTTCAGGCGGTTTCGATCCGCAGCCGGCGAGGGCGACAAACAGACCGAGGGCGGCGCATTTCGTCAGGAAGTTCATCGGTGCTCTCCGGTTTGTTTTAGCGGTTATCATGGCCATCTTCCTCCTGCTCGTTTTGCTCGCGGTCACCGCGAGCCGGACGATCGGAGCCGTCGCGCAGCTGCGCCATCCGCGTCTCCATGTCGGTCAGCTGCTGGAGCTTCCGCGTGTGCTGGGTCCGCTCTTTCTCGACCAGCTCGTCGACGCGGGCGAGCGCCGCGCTGTCGTTTTGCTGCTGGGCCACGGCGCGGATCTCCTCGATCCGGGCCAGCCGGCGTTCGTGGCGTTCGCTCTCGCGTTCCCGCGCGCTGGCGATCCGTTCGTTCAGCATCGCGATCCGATCCACACGGGACATGCCCGTGGAGTCGCCACGCATGCGGTCTTCCGCCGTGCGTTCGCCGCGTTCCCGGCGCTCGCGTGCGTCGGCGGTTGCGCTGTCAGCGCGCTGGCCGGCGCGTTCGCGGCCCTCGCGAAACCGATCCGCGGTGCTGTCGGCCCGACCGCGGGCATCGCGCGCGGCGCGGTCGCGGCCTTCGCGCAGTTCCTGGGCCGCGCTGTCGGTCCGGGCCCCCGCCTCGCGGCCGGCGCGCTCGCCGCGATCGCGCGCTTCGCGCTGGGCTTCCGAGGTTTTGCGGGGTTCGGGACGGTTCTGCGCCAGCGTGGTCGCCGGAGCCAGAGTCGCGACGACGAGCGCCGCGATCCATACAAAAAGTCGCATTTTCATACTAGAGATGGGATGATGACGGGCAGGGCGATCCGGAATGACGCCCTGAATCACCCGGAATCAGGTTTGATGCCGGGAGAGGGTTACCGAGAAAATGTCGTGCCTGTTACCAGCCCTGCGCGGCGCTTCAGGCCACATCGCCCTGCGTCATCGCATTGTTAACCAGGCGCCAGACGCCGGCGGCATTGCGGTTGCGCAGCTCCTCCGGCAACGCGGCGTCGGGGAAGTTCTGGTAACAGATCGGGCGCGCGAACCGAAAGATCGCGCCGGTGCCGATCGATGTGAAGTGGCTGTCGGTCGTGGCCGGGTAGGGCCCTCCGTGGTGCATGGCGGCGCAGACCTCGATGCCGGTGGGAAATCCGTTGAAGATGAGCCGTCCGACCTTGGTCTCCAGGACCCGGATCAGCTCGGCATGGGACGCGAGGTCTTCGTCGGTGCCGTGGACGGTGGCGGTGAGGTGCCCGTCGAGTTTCCGGGCGACGGCGATGAGGTCGTCGAGACTCGAGCCGGAGGCGACGATGGAGGCCGGCCCGAAGACCTCTTCCATCAGCTGCTCCTGGTCCCCGAGCGTGGCGATATCCGTCTGAAAGATGACGCAGGCGGCCTGGCAGGAGGCCTCATCCGCGTCCGCCGCACGACCGGCCACGCGTACGCCCTGGGTCTGCGCGATCCGCTGGACGCCATCCCGGTAGGCGGCCGCGATGCCGGGGTGCAGCATGGTGGCGGCCGGCGTTTCCGCCGCCATCTTGCCCGCCGCCTCCACGAAACGGCCCAGCGATTCGCCTTCGATGCCGACCACGAGGCCCGGATTCGTGCAGAACTGGCCCACGCCCAGATTGACGGACTGGAGGTACCCCTGCGCGATCTGCTCGGCCCGCTGCGCGAGGGCGCCCGGGAGCAGGAAGACCGGATTCACGCTGCCCATCTCGGCATACACGGGGATCGGGTCCGGGCGCGAGGCTGCGGCGTCGAACAGGGCGCGTCCACCCCGGAAGCTGCCCGTGAAGGCGACCGCCCGCGTGAGCGGATGCTGCACCATCGCGATCCCCATCGCGTGGCCGGCGCCCTGGAGCATCGAAAAACTGCCGGCCGGCGCGCCCGTCCGCGCGAGGCCGCGCGAGATCGCCTGCCCCATCATCTCGCTGGTGCCCGGGTGCGCCGGATGCGCCTTGACGACGGCGGGGCAGCCGGCGCCCAGCGCCGAGATCGTGTCCGTGCCGGCGACGCCGATCGCCAGCGGAAAGTTGCTCGCCCCAAACACGGCGACGGGGCCGATCGGCATGAGCATGCTGCGGACGTCGGGCTTCGGCAGCGGCTGACGCTCGGGATCCCCCACGTCGATCCGCGCCTGGACCCACGATCCTTCCTCGATCAGGTCAGCAAAGAGGCGGATCTGGTTCACGGCGCGGCCGCGCTCGCCCTGGAGCCGGCCCATCGGGAGGCCCGTTTCGGCATGCGCACGGTCGAGCAGGGCATCGCCCAGCGCCAGGATCTCCTCGGCGATGGCGCGGAGCATGGCCGCGCGCTGCGCCGGCGTCATCTGACGCAGCCCCGTAAACGCCCCGTCGGCCAGGTGCAGCGCCTGATCCACCTCCTCCGGAAGCGCCTCATGAAAACCCGGCTGGAGTTTCGACCCATCGGACGGGTTGACCGCATAAAAGACGTGTTGCCCATCGGCGCTGGAGACGCCGCCGAGAAGGTGTTTTCCGAGAAGGTCCATGTGTAGCAGATTCGTTGGGGTAAGAGCCGGGGAAAGATGCCCGATCAGAAAATGGAAACCGTATTGATGAGCGTGCCGATCGGTTCGATGCTGATATGAACCGCATCGCCGTTTTCCAGCGTGAACGTATCGGGCGGCACGATGCCGGTGCCGGTCATCAGAAAGCAGCCGTCCGGGAAGGAGGCTTCCCGGTAGAGGTAGGACACTAGCTGGTCGGGCGTCTTGCGCATCTGATCGAGCGCGGTATTGTCCTCGAACACGAGCCGTCCGTTGCGGTAGATCTGGAGGCGGATGGCCGTGTCCGACGGGAGCGGATCGCGCGTGACGAAGATGCCCGGGCCGAGGCCGGCGCACTGGTCGAACGTCTTGGCCTGAGGGAGATAGAGCGGGTTTTCGCCCTCGATATCCCGGCAGCTCATGTCGTTGCCGATCGCATAACCGTTGATCCGGCCGGCGGGGCTGACGAGGAGGGTGAGTTCGGGTTCGGGCACCATCCACTTCGAGTCCTTCCGCAGGCGGAGGGTGCCGGCGTGTCCCACGACACGATGCGCCGTGGCTTTCATAAACAGCTCGGGGCGGTCGGCATGATACACCCGATCGTAAAAGCTGCTGCCGCCGGCATCGCTTGCCTCCTCCATGCGCGCCGTCCGGCTGCGGAAATACGTTACGCCGGCGGCCCAGACTTCCTGCCGACCGATCGGCGGCAGGATATCCGACAGGTCTCTAGGCTCGATAGCCGGCGCCGTAGCCACGATCTGGTTCAAGAATTCGGGTAAATCCTCCCGTCGCAGCAGGTCGTCCCAGTCGATCGAAGCGATATGGCGCCATCCTGCAAGATGGTGCAGGATCGCGCCGGCAGGCGTTTTGTATAGAAGCATGATGGCGGTGGCTAGATAAGATCGGCCTCAAGATACCGATACCATTCACCCCGCGCAATGATGAAGGGCTCCAGGATCAACGTCTAAGGTTCGTAGCGCGCTCCTTAAACCTTAAACCCGGACCCTTGAACCCCTTACCCCATCAGACGCCGAAGTTCACGTTATCCACCATCAGTTGCTGGACGCTGCGGAGGACGCCCTGCTGCTGCTCGCGTTCGAGGTTGCTGAGGAACGGCAGGAGCGCGCCGGCGTCGGCGATGCGGGCGAGATGGACGGCTTCGTGCACGACGCGCACCGGGTTGTAGTGCTCCATGATGCGGTCGAGGGGGACGAACAGTTCCCGGACGTTCTCGGCGATCTCGTAGTCGCCGTCCTGGATGGCGCGGTGCATCTTGCGGGCCAGCCGGGGGGCGACGCAGACGCAGCCGGAGACGAAGGTGCTCATCCCGAAATCGCGCATATGCGTGATGGCGGCGAACTCGCCGCACCCGCTGACAAACGTGGACGGCTCGATGCGGTCGGTGAGCCGGCGGAGATAGGGATCCTCGATCGGGTTCTCGCTCCGCACGGAGTAGACGATGGCCGCGACGAGGCCGTCGCGCACCAGTCGGTGCATGTCGCCCGGGTCCATCATATCGGGCTGATTGATCTCCACGATGACTGGCTTGCCGAGTTCGTCGATGAGCCGGCGTATGCCGAATTCGATGCCCTCCGAGTCGGCCGCGAAGGTGGCGGGGAGGAGCAGCGCCACCGGAAACGCCGTGCGCCGCAACGTCCTTGCCTGGGCGATCATGGTCCCGAACGCCGGCCCGATCGCGGGAATGACGGTCGAGTTGGGGGAAACAGTTTCCTCCAGAAACTCCAGGATCGAGGCATATTCACCCAGTCCGACGTGGTAGAAATTGGCGTTGGCGGCATAGAGAAAGGTGGTCAGTCCCCCTTCTTCCAGGAACCGGATGATCTTGCGGTTTTCCTCGTGGTTGACCGAAAGATCGGCCTTCCGCGCCAGCGGAGGTGCCGCGATTACGCTCGATTTCAGCGATTTGGGCGTGATGGCTTGTGTATTCACCGGGCGATCGATTTGCTGCTGCTGCGCCTCCGGATGGCTCGGGCCGGCGGCGCTCTGGCCGTTCAGGATGAATTGAAACGAGATTGTGACGAGCGTTTAAACCAATCGGCGTGCCATAGTATCGCATAAACGCAATGGCCTCCCGGTCGTTTTGTAGACCGGGAGGCCATCGCGACGTTGAGAAAAGAGGCGTTTGCCCGTAGGATTTGATCACCTTTCGAGCCTTAGTGCGCTGTCCTCATTCGACCGGGAGCATGATATGCGCGTAGGGCGTGCCTCGCCATCACGCAGGCTCCCCCGTTGGTGTAATCCGTTGTATATCCTTCCAGATCGGACACGTTTACGGGTATGAGGGCGATATGAGCAGGAATGTCGGCCATCCATTCGTTGTCGGGTGTCGGACCCGTCGCTCCAGGGTCGATGTTGCTTGCCGGCGGTGCACCAGCCATCACGTAGACCAATCCTGGGCTTGCTAGTTTTGGTGTTTCACCCGCCAGGAGGCTGTTGAGCCACTCGATGGCTGACGTGTCGAGACACGCAGGATCGAATACTGCCGTTGATTCGTCGTCGACGAAGCAGGACCAGGCGTTGCCTCCTTCACGCAGGACTGTGTAGGTGCCATCGTCAGCCGGCGGCCAGTCCAGAATGGTTGAGTTCCGACTGATGGACGCCGGCGCGGCCTCATGGCTCCCTGAATGGCTCCACGGCCCATGTGGTGATCGTGTCGAGCATGGGCCGACATTTCCGGTCCAGTCTCATCATCGAGTGCGTTGGTTGGATCTTCCGTACAGGCTAAATCAAACAAGGCGAGAAAAGCCACGCTAGCAACGAGTAAGCGAATCGATGTCACTGGGAGAACGTGCCGGTCTGTGCCCGCGCCGTGACGCAGACACCCAGCATCAGGACAAGTAGTAGGTTTTTTCTCATGACAGAGCGACAAGAATGGGTGAGGATAAATCGGAACGCAGCATGCCCGGTGATGCCGCATCCCCAAACCTATCTGCCGTTTTCATGACAAATCGGACACGACCGATCTATCCACATCCTTGTCGCATTTATCTCCATCGCGACGGCGGCTTCCCGTACTGCTGCTGGAACAGCCGCGCGAAGTGCCTCGGATCCCGGAACCCCACCCGGTACGCCACCTCCGACACGTTGCCGGCCTGCTGCTCCAGCAGTTGCCGCGCCCGCTCCAGCCGCAGCTCCTGGATGAACCGGTGTGTCGTTCCCCCCGTCAGCTCGTTCATCTTCCGCTGCAGCTGACGCCGGCCCAGGCCCACCTCCTCCGCCAGCCGCTCCACCCCGAACTGACCGTCTCCCATCTGCGCCTCCACGATCCCCCGCACCTTCTCCAGCCACGCCGCGTCCGCCGACGTCACCGTGATCTCCGTCGGCTTCAGCACCACTTCCTGGCGGTACTTCGCCTTCAGCTGCTTGCGCCGGTAGATCAGGTTCTCCGTCCGCGCCAGCAGCTCCCGGGCACTGAAGGGTTTGTACAGGTAGTCGTCCGCGCCGGCGCCGAGGCCTTCCAGCTTGTTCTCCTCCGCCGCCTTCGCCGTCAGCAGCACCACCGGGATGTCTTGCGTCCGCCGGTCCTTCCGTAGCGCCGCGCAGAGTCCGTAGCCGTCCAGCTTCGGCATCATCACGTCGCTGATCACCAGGTCCGGCGACTCGGCGATCGCCAGCGCCAGGCCGGCCTCGCCGTCTTCGGCTTCCAGGATGCGGTAGCCGGCGAGGTGGCTCTTCAGGTAGGCGCGCACGTCGGCGTTGTCGTCGACGAGGAGGATGGTGGCGGTGGGGGGTGAGACCTGGGCGGACAGGCTGGACGCGCGGGACAGGATCTGCTGCACTGGGTCCGCCGCGTCCAGCTTGTCCACCTGTGGTAATGTTTCTTCAGCGATGAGGTCCTCATCCCGCAGGTGGGCGCGGCCCAGCGGGAGCGTCAGCGTGAATGCGCTGCCGAAGCCTTGCTGGCTCTCGGCCGTCAGCGTGCCGCCGTGGAGTTCGGCCAGTTCCTTCGCCAGCGAAAGCCCGATGCCGCTGCCCTCGTGCCGGCGCGTGGGCGAGGCGTCGGCCTGGTGAAAGCGGTCGAAGATGTGCGGCAGCTCGCCGGCGGGGATGCCCTCGCCGGTGTCGCGGACGACGATCCGGGCGCTGCCCTCCGAGGCCGCCACCGAGACGCGGATCTTGCCGCCGGCGGCGGTGAACTTGAAGGCGTTCGAGAGCAGGTTGTAGACGATCTTCTCGAGCTTGTCGCGGTCAAAGTAAACCTCGGCGGCCTCGGCGTGGGTGTCCAGCTGGAGGTGTTTGCCCTCGCGCTCGGCGCGGGAGGCGAAAGAGAGGGTGAGGGCGCGGACGAAGGCGACGAGGTCACCCTGGCGGGCTTCGAGGCGCATGCCGCCGGCCTCGAGTTTGGCGAGGTCGAGCAGCTGATTGATCAAACGGTGGAGCCGGTCGGCGGCGCGGTGCATGGCGCCGAGCTGGCCGTGGAAGCGGGGGTCGAGCTCGCCGTAGGCCCCGTCGAGGGCGTCGCGGACCGGGCCGAGGAGGAGGGTGAGCGGGGTGCGAAACTCGTGCGAGAGGTTGACGAAGAAGCGGGACTTGGTCCGGTCGAGCTGCTCGATGAGGAGGGCGCGCTCCTGAGCCGAAGCGAGGCGTTCGCGTTGGATGAGGCGATTGCGCTGGGCGCTGTACACCAGATAAATGCCTCCCCCCATAAAAATCAGATACAACACATAGGCGACGGGGTGCCGCCAGAAAGGCGGGGCAACGCCAAACGGATACACTACGGATTCGCTCCAGAGGCCGTCAGGATTCGCAGCGCGTACTTCAAAGGTGTAACGACCTGACGGCAAACGGGCATAGTGCGCGCTGCGCCGCGTGCCGGCATCGACCCAGTCCTGGTCGTAGCCGGCAAGTCGATAGGCGTAACGTATTTTATCCGGATTGTCGTAATGCAATCCCGTGAAGGTGATGTCAATATCCCGGTCTTCGTACGAAAAACGAGGATCACGATTCGAAACGTACTGTGCCGGATGGCCTGACGTGCCGACCAACTTTTCAACGTGCACGATCGGGGGTATGTGGTTGTCGAGCGCTTTCACCCGATCCGGATGAAACACGAGGAAGCCGTTCAAACCACCGACGATGATCTCGCCGCGCGCGTTCTGGTAGATGGACGATGTCCAGAGGAAGTTTTTCTGATGCTCGGTTTCTCCAGCGTAGCTCCTAATCTGGCCTGTCGAGAAGCGGTATACGGCAACGCCGGCCGTCGTAACGATCCATATTTCATCCTCGCCATGCGGCACCAAATGGCTGACGATGGTGCTCGGCAATCCATCGCTGGAAGTGAGTCGATGCCAGGCGCCTTCGCCATTGCGCCAGAACAAACCCAGAAACGAAGAGACCCACAAATCGCCGTTGGCCCGTTCATGAATCGCCGTGATCCAGTTCTTTTCGGGCAGATGTCGTTGGAACCGCCACATATCTCCATCACCAATTAATTCCAGAAGCCCAGCATTGCGCGTCCCGAACCAGCATACGTCCCGGCGGTCGCAATAGGCTGTCGTTATGAACGCATCGGGGAGTCCACCGGTCTGATCCGATTGTTCGATAGCGTCGCAAGCGCCCGTGGCGCGATCACAAATCCGCAATCCGGACCCCCATGCAGACTTGATGTGGAAACGCGAGCCGGCTCGGGTGCCGGCGACATCCGGGATCTGAAAAAAATCGGGGTGCCCATCGAGGAAGTCGGTGTCATAATTGACAAATCGGCCTGTCGACACATCGAGGCTGCTCCTCCCCATTGTGGTGCTCACCCAGAGTTGGGTGGAATCCGAAACGAAGGGTGCGACATCATAGACAAAATTGAACCCCAGACTGGTGGTATCGGCGGGATCGTTTCGATAAATCTGAACGGTCCCTGAAGCGCGATCGACGCGGTTCAACCCGCCGGCGACCGTACCGAGCCAGAGTTGATTGCGCGTATCCTCAAAAACGGCCGCGATGCGCCCATCGCTGATAGGCGGCGTTTCGGGCGCCTTGTAGCGATAAAAATCAAAGCGACCCACCGTCGACCGGATGCGATTAATCCCTCCCCACGTCAATATCCATTTGGTCCCTTCGCTCGTTTCGAGCATCCCCCAGATGCTGTCTTCAACCAGGCTTCCCGGGTCTTGAGGCTCGGCTTCGTAGTGCTGCATCGCGCCGGTTATCGGGTTGTACCGGTTGAGGCCAAGCTTGAACCCCCCTATCCAGATGATGCCTTCAGCGTCCTCGTAGAGAAAACGTATTCCTGGCCCAAGCGGATCATTGCCATGCACGATGGCGTCGCGCTGTCGTGGTGCGCTGAGGGCATCGGGACGATCTGGGTCGTACGGCAGATGTATGATCCGGTCATGGTCCCGGTCGTACTGGTGCAGCCCATCTTCCCCCCACATGCCGAACCAGACTGTACCGCGACGATCTACCAGAATCGCTTCGGCTTCGGTATCGTGGGTATGGCGCCCCGCCGATGTATCGTGGGTGTATCTCCGAAAAGATTGAGTCGCCGGATCGAAACGCAATACACCACCGATCAGCCGATTCCGGTCGTCCGGCACGAGGTGCTGACCGCCGGCCACGGCAATCCAGAGCGTGCCGTAAGGATCCTCCTCGATAGCGCGTACCCACCCGATGGCCACACTACCTTCTCCCGTGCTATCCTGGTCGTAGATGTGGCGAAATGTCCCCATTTCCGGATCGAAAAGATCGAGACCCATCGACGTCCCGACCCAGTATCTGCCGTGGGTGTCGCGCAGGAATGCCGATATGTACCTGCCGCTGACCGATGTTGCATTATCAGGGTCGTGCACGTAGCGAGCTAGCACACGGCGTGTCGTGGGATCGAAGTGTTCAAGGCCGGCGGCAGTTGCAAACCAGAACGATCCATCGATATCCTTGTACATGAATCCGTCGCCCGACCAGGTGGTCAGAACGGACGTCGAGTCGTCCGGGTCGCGTTCGAGCGGAGTGAAGCTGTAGCCGTCGTAGCGCAGTAATCCATAACGCGTGGCAAACCATACGAAGCCGGCGTCGTCCTGAAGGGCTCCGTAATATCGCCATCCAAAATAACCCTGCTCGATCGGCATGCGGTCGAACAGGATTCTGGGCTCCCAGGGCTCATCGATTCCCGTATACGGTACAGTCTGAGCGAAGACACGGCCAGCCCCGATGGCTAGCAAGGCCATCAGCACGCAATAACCACGATCAAAGCGAAGCATCAAACGAACTTTCTTGAGTGATCGCACTACTGCGCGGTCCCTGTCTTCACTCCCGTGCGAAAAGTCCGCCCAAGATATAACACATTATCACGTAGACGCCAGTCGTCTTATTGCAATCTATTAGCGTCCAACTCGAGCCATAAAATCGCAACGGCCCCCGCAACGAAGTCACGAGGGCCGTCGAGGGCTGTAGCGGAAACGCATTTCAGGGCGAGTGCACCACGACTTGAGGGTCGAAGCACTGGACTCCCCCATCAGCTTCACCGTAGTCGTACGCATTGGCACCTTCGGAGCAGCTACCGAGCAGGGTGTGCAACTGCTCGTACAGGATATACCCGATCAGGCGGAAGGGCACGTAGGTATTTCACCGCCCAAACGGCCGGAACCCCGCCTCGTCGGCCACGTCCGCCGGCGGGGCCCAGGTGAGGCTGACTCGATAGCCGGCTCCAATAAAGCCGAATCCCCCCTCCACGTTCGACATCGTCCCGGGCTGGATGAGGACCAGCGGGTTGAAATCGCCCCCCGGCGGCTGCCACGCGGCATTCGCCACCACGGCGTCGAAACGCAGGGCGAGCAGGGAGATGCCGTACGTCTGGTCGAACGACACGCCGTTGAGGATCTCGGCGCGGATGGCGTCGAACGCGGCGCTGAGGTCGACGGGGACGATGAGTTCGTTACTTCGCTGCGTGAAACGCCCCTCGAACGGCACGACCAGGGTGTCGCCGACGATGTTGGGCACGTTGCCGGTGATGAACCCGATCGAGTACTGTACAAAATAGGTCAGCTCGATCCGGATCAGGTTCGTTACCGGGCCGCTCAGCACGATCGGCGCCACGACGTCCCGGCTCAGGATCGGCGTACCCATGGCGATGGTGGACTCGCCCGGCACTTCCACGGTCGCCTCCGCCTCGCCGCCGTCGGGGCCGGCGACCGTGATGCGGTATTGATGCCCGTATTCCGCCCGAAACGGCGCCCGGTAGATGTACCCGAATCCGCCGTCGCGATCGACCACCACCGTCTGCCTCCACACCCGCTCCTCGCCCGTGTTCAGGTCGACGGAACGCACCTCGGCCACCAGCTCCGGGTCCTCCTCGGGCACCAGCGTCTCCCGAATTGGATACACGCGCACCGACTGCGAGTCGGCGAGCGGATTCAGCACCCCGTACAGGGAGTACTGGACGTCCGTCCCGAGCACGGCCACGACATCCTCCTCGCACCCCAGGGCGAGCAAGGCGACGAGCACGAGCCAGGCGGAGCGGTATCGCATCGGGTCAACCGGGCTGATTCGGTACAAAATTCGACTTCCGCACTACCTCGAACGGCAGCGTCCACGACCGCTGCAACGTGTAGCCGGCGGCGACGAAGCCGAACCCGTTCTGCACATTGGAGAACGCCCCGGGCTGGATGAGCACGTTGGGATCGAACACGCCGCCCGGCGGCGCCCATTCCTCGTTCCCGACCACGGCGCTAAACGAGATCAGCTGGAGGGCGATGCCGTACCGGGCCTGGTACCGGAAGTCACGCAGCACCTCGCCGGCGACATCCACGTACGCCTCGTCGAGATCCACCTCGACCCGCCAACCCGTCGCCGTCCGGCGCAGGCCGTCGTCGAACGGGATGGGCCAGCGCAGGTTTTCGTAGAAGGGGTTGCCGGCCGGGTCCGTCCCGATCACGTATTTGACGCGCACTTCCACCTCGCTATTAAAGACATTTTCGGGCTGCCCCTCGATGTGGGCCGGCAGCAGCACCCGGCTCGTCGTATCCGGCGCATCGACGATGAGGTTGCTGCGCAGCGGCACCTCGACTTCCACGTAGCTTTCCCTCCCTTCGCTCCCGCTGATCGTCAGCCGGTAGGCGTGCTCCCACTCGACGCGGAAGGGGCTGTAGAACACATGCCCGACGGTGCCGTCGGAGATGGCGATCAGCGAATCCCGCCAGACGCGCTCTTCGCCGGTCTGCAGGTCGCGCGACACGAACCGGGCATCGAGCGGCCGCTCCTCGCCCGGCACGAGCGTGGCGTCCACTTCAAAAACGCGCACGAACTGCGTGTCCGCCAGCGGGTTGAGCACGCCGTACATCGAATACGGATACTCGGCATTCAGCACGGCGACGACATCCTCTTCACAGCCGGTAGCCAGCAGCGCGAGCAGGGGAAGTACGATGAGATAGAGGCGAACTGCTTTCATTCGAACGTCACCTTCAGGCCAAACGATGGAACGAACGGAAGCTGATCCACGCGGCGCAGCGTGAAGACGTCCAGATAAAACAGATTGCGCCGGTCGTAGACGTTGATCATGCTGCCCAGCACGGTCATGCTCGCATTTTTGTAGGTGAAGGTGCGGTCGATGGAGAGGTCGAGCCGGTGGTACGTCGGCAGGACGCCGCGGTAGGGACGCTCGTAGATGACGCGGCGCGTCGAGGGAGCTTCCGTCACGTCGATGACATCGTTGACGAGCACGAAGCCGTCGAACCCGAGCGCGCGGCTGAACGGCAGTCCGGAGCCGAACTCCCAGCGGGCGCTGAGGTCGAACCCGGCGATTTCGGTGCTGATCAGGGCGTTGACCTGATGCCGGCGGTCGTGCGGAGGCCGGAAGCTCAGCGTCTCCTCCCCGTACCACAGCAGCAGCGACGCCTGGTTCGCCGTATAGCGGGTATTCGAATAGCCGTAATTCACGACGGAGTAGAACTTGGGCCGGCGCAGCTCGATGCGGGTCTCGAACCCGTAGGAGGTGCCGCTCGCCGGCTGGAGCCGCGTCGTAAATCGGGGGAAGGCGGTCCATTCCGAGATAAACAGGTTGTCGAGCCACTTGTGGAATCCTTCGACCGACAGCTCGAAGCCGTCGACGGGCTCGACGCGGTAGCCGGCGATGGCGTGGATAGCGGACGGCACCCGCTCGGCGAGCACGTCGGGCTGGCGGGGATTCAGGCGGGGGATGTTGGTCCAGGCCGTGAAGACGCTCGCCGCGTCGCGCCGGTCGTTGAGGCCGACGATCTCCTGGAGATAGTACCCCCCGGCCGCGCTGAACTGGTGCCGGCCGGCGTTGTACACGATGCGGAGGCGCGGCTCGAGATAGGGATCGACCCGGAGGTAATACCACTGGAGCCGGATGCCGGGGCGGACGCGCAGGGCCCCGAGCTTGTATTCGGGTTCGAGATAGAAGGCCAGGTGATCGATGCCGACGCCCTTGAACTCGGTGTTCTGGAACGCCCCGCCGAGTTCGGTGGCCGAAGAGATCAGGCGCAGCGCAAAGCCGGCTTCGGTGTTCGCGCGGGCGCCGGAAAACTGGCTGTCGAACGTGATGGCCGTATTCCAGATGGACGAGGTGCGGCTGGGGTCGTTGACCGGGCCCAGCTCGGAGTCGTACCGCGAATGGGAGAACCGCAGATCCGCCGAGATCGACAGCTTCCGCGGCAGCAGCAGGTAGCGCCCGCCGATCGCGCGGTTGCTCCAGCGCACCTCCTCGGGTTCGACGCCGCCCAGATCCTCTACCAGCGTCCCCCGGTCGTTCGTGGACAGCGCCGTCATCGAGAAGCGGCTGCGCGGGGTCAGCTCGGCGTGCATCTTGCCGAAGAAGTCGTTGAAGTTGAACGGCAGGTTCTGGTCGACCAGCTTCTCGGCGCCCTGCTCGAGCAGCGACTGCCGGCCCGAAACGAGAAACGACACCTTGTCGCGGATCAGCGGACCTTCCAGGCTGACCGTGCCGATGAACGGGGAAATCGATCCGGTGCCGGCGTAGCGCCGCTTGTTGCCGTCGCGCGTCCAGATGTCGATGACGGAGGAGATGCGCTCGCCGAACTTGGCGCCGTAGCCGCCGGCGTAGATGTCGCTCCGGTTGAGGATGTCCGCCGGGAAGGCCGAGTAGAACCCGAGCACGTGGAAGGGCTGGTAGAGCAGGATGCCGTCCAGCTGAACGAGATTCTGGGTCGGTTCGCCGCCGCGGATGAACAACTGCCCGCCGCGGTCGCCGGTGGAGATGACGCCGGGTAGCGTGCTGAGGTATCCCGCGAGGTCGGCCGAGGCGTCCGGCACGGGGATGAGTTCGAGATCGGCCGGCCGGATGGTTTGCTGGCCCGCCGTCACGCGCGCCGCGCCGGACTCGCGCTCGGTTTGCACCAGGACTTCGCCGAGCGCCCCCTCGTCCGTTCCGAGTTCGATGTTGAATGTCCGGTTCTCGTCCGGCTCCAGCACCAGGGTGTCACGGACCGACGCGTAGCCCACGAACGAGGCGGTGATGACATACCGGCCGGGCGTGAGCCGGGTGACGAGGTAAACCCCATCCCGATCGGTCACGGTCCCGCGCAGCGTGCCGGCATCATCGCGCAGGGCGATGTTCACGAGTTCGATGGGCTGCCGATCCGCCCGGTCGATGACGAACCCGTTCAGGGTGGCCGTTTGCGCCCGCGCCGCGCCGGCGCCGACCAGCAGGGCGACCAACAGGGCGCCCCGGGCCGCCGCGGCGAAGCATCTCCGTATCCTCATCATGGCGTGTAGATTTAAGGCCGGCGCGCCGGCTCGTTGTCGAGTCGTTGGATATACGCGGCCGCCTGTTCGTTTTGCGGGTCGCGTGCGAGCACCTGCTGCCAGGCCTGCCGGGCCAGATCGGGCCGGCCGGACACGGCGTGGAGCACCCCGAGGTTGATCCACGCGCTGAGCATGCTGGCATCCTTCTGAAGAATGGCGCGGTACGTCCGGATCGCCGCGAGCGTATCCTGCTGAAGGAAATACAGCGAAGCGAGGTTATTCTGGAATTCGAGGTTTTCCCCCTCCAGCGAGAGGGCGATCTTGTAGGCGTCGACGGCATCCTCGAAGCGGCCGGCGAGCCGGAGCGCCGTGCCGAGCGCGGCGTAGTTGTAGGCGTTGTCGGGGTCGTTGGTGACGGCCTTCTGGAAGAAAGACACGTCGGCCTGCCGCTGCCACAGCTTTTCCGCTTCGGCGAGTACCCGGGCGCTCTCCTCGTCGCGACCGAGCCGCTGCAGCGCCTGGGCCAGACTGTAATGCGACTCGGTGTGCCACGGCCATACCTGCGTCACGGCGGCGAGGTGCTCCACGGCCTCCGCATCGTTGCCGGTCTTGGTGAGCAGCATCCCGAGGACGTACTGCACGTCGGGATTGCGGGGCGCGCGGGCGTACGCCTTGCGGGCATAACGCAGGCCTTCGTCGAACTCGCCTTCTTCCTCGCGGATCTGGGCATAAGCCAGATAGGCGTCGAGCGCGGTCGAGTCCAGCTTGAGCGCCTGATCGAAGGCGTAGGTCGCGCTGTCGGTCATGCCGAGCTCCCGGTAGGCGCGCCCGACGGAGATCCAGGGCCGCGGGGCGGGATGCAGGGCGATTTCGTTGCGATAGCTGGTGAGGGCGTCGTTCACCCGCGCCTGCCGGAGGGCGATGTTGCCGAGATTATTCCATGCGCCGAGGTACTCCGGGTCGCGCTTGAGGACCTCCTGATACGACGCTTCGGCCTCGTCCCAGCGCATCGTCTGGGTGAAGATCATGCCCCGCAGGAAGAGCGGCTCGACGGCCGCCGGCATCCGCGCCGCCGCGCTGTCGGCCAGGATGAGCGCCTCTTCGAAGTAGCCCTGGCGCAGGGCATCTTCACCGGCCTGCAGCAGCTCGGCCGTGTCGCCGTCCGGGATCGGCGGCGCCGCGCGACGGTCGCCGCAGCCGATAGCCAGCAGGCACAGCAACGCGAAAAGGGCGCGAGGGGAGATCGACGGCTTCATGGGGATGGGGATGTTTTCGACGAGGAGGGAGCCCGGTCGGGTTCGAGCGACGCGGCGCCTTCCACCGCGAGCCATTGCCGGCCGGCCGGGACGCCGGCATGCCGATCCACGTGGCCGCTGGGCCAGTACAGGTAGAGACTGTCCACCTCCGTTCCCGCCCCGCCGAGCCCGAACGTGGCCACCTGCTCGGAGGCGGTGAGGTAGCTGGATCCACTCCGAATATACCGCTCCATCCGCCGGGATCCCGCGACGGCGACGATGCGCACGCCGAGGCCGCCGCGGTTGCTGGGGCCTCCCTGCGTCCGTACCCGGAGGTACCCCTGCGCATTCGCCTCGTTGCGCCACAGATGCGCGCCGCGCCCGTTCTCGACGACGAGCACGTCCTGGTCGCCGTCGTTGTCGATGTCCGCATAGGCGAGGCCGCGCGCGACGATAGGCCGCGCCGCCGCGCCGCCGATGTGCGCGGCCACGTCCTCGAAGGTGCCGTTGCCCTGGTTCATGAAGACATGCGCCGGCTCGGCGTAGCGCACGTTGTCTGCAAATTCCTCGATATCCGGCTGGACGTGCCCGTTCGCGGCGAAGAGGTCGAGGTCGCCATCCAGATCGATGTCGAGGAGCGCCAGCCCGAACGTGAGGGTGAGCAAACTGCTCCGCCCGATCTTCGACGCCGCCGCGCGGTCGAGAAAATAACCGCTCCCGCCATAGCGATAGACGCCGATCATCTCGCGCGAGAAGTTGCCGACAAAGACGGTGACCTCGCCGGTGGAGTCCACCACGCCGGCGTCGATCCCCATGCCGGCGCGGGCGCGCCCTTTTTCGTCGTACGCGACGCCGCTCTGCGCGCCGCGCTCGGTGAAGGTGCCGTCGCCGTTGTTGACGAACAGCTGATCGGGGCGCGTGTCGTTGGCGAACATGAGGTCGGGCCACTCGTTGCGGTCGAAGTCGAACGTGAGGATGCCCAGCGTCGTGCCGTACGCCGCCCCGAAGCCGGCGCGCTCGGTCCAGTCGGCGAAGGTGCCGTCGCCCTGGTTGTGATAAAAGCGCCCCGGCAGCCCGTCGTACGTTTCCGGCGTACAGTACCCCTTGATCGTGCCGTCGTGTGTGCAGAAGAGGTCGGTTTCGGGCGACCATCTGACGTAGTTGCCGATGTAGAGGTCGACCAGCCCGTCGCGGTCCGCATCAAAAAATGCGGCCGACGTGCTCCATCCCGAATGATCGCCGATGCCGGACAGGTCGGTCACATCGGTGAAGACGCCGCCGTCGTTGCGGTACATCCGATCTTGCGTCAGCGTCGTCATCACAAAATCCTGGTCGCCGTCGTTGTCGTAATCACCCACCCCGAACCCGATGCTGTAGCCCGGCGCGTCGGCCAGACCGGCCTCGCGGGTGACGAGCGCGAAGCGGCCGCCGCCCAGGTTGTGGTAGAGCCAGATGGCCTGCGGGGGCTCGATGCCCGATTGCGGCCACGCGCCGCCGCCGGCGAGCAGGATGTCCACGAGCCCGTCGCCGTCGTAATCGATGAATCCGCACCCGGAGCCCATCGACTCGGGAAACCATTTTTCGCCGAACGCGCCGGTGACGTGATGAAAACCGAGCAGGCCGGCCTCCTCCGTCACGTCGGTAAACAGGTTGTCGCCGGCGGCAGCGGGCGCCTCGGGCTGCGTCGCCGGCTGGCACCCGAGACCCATCGCCAGCACCGTCAGGCCGAGCCATCTCCATGTGCGGTATGGACGCATCGCGCTCATTGACCGCTCTTCAACTGGTTCAGGTACGCCGTCGCGTCGGGGTCGCCCGGCTTGTGCCGGAGCGCGGTTTCCCACGCCTTCCGCGCCGAGGCCACATCGCCGGACACGGCGTAGACGATGCCCAGGTTGAGCCAGCCGTCGGCATAGGTCGAGTCCATGCGAAGCAACGTCTGGAAGCGCTGGAGCGCCGCCGTGGTGTCGCCCCGGGTAAAGGCCAGGTTGGCCAGGTCGCTTTGGAGCGACAGGTCCCGCGGCCGCAGCGCCTGCGCCGCGTTCAACGCGGTCTCGGCGCGGTCGAAATACCCCATCTGCATCATGAGGCCGGCGAGGTCGATCCATCGCTGCGGCTCCCCGGGGTAGGTTTCCACGGCGCGCTCGGCGACGACGGCCTGCTGCTGGAGCGCCTGGATCTGCTCGACCCGATCCAGATACACCTTCGCCTCCCCTTCGCGGCCGAGCGCCTGCAGCGCCCGCCCGAGGTTGAACGCCGCCCCTTCGTGGCCCGGCAGCCGCTGCGCGACGACGTTCAGGTACGGCAGGGCTTCCTGCGGCTTGCCCGTCTGAAACAGCAGGGCGCCGACCCGGTAGCCGTTTTCGAGTTCGCGCGGGTTCGCCTGGAGGGCGAGCCGGGCATGATGCAGCGCCTCCGGAAGCCGGCCCTCGCTCTCCAGCAGTTCGCTCAGCCAGGCGTGTGCGGAGGCCTGGGTGCTGTCCGAGGCCAGGGCCGTGGTGTAGGATACCCGCGCGCTGTCCGGCACCCCGAGCATGGCGTAGGTCCGACCGATCTGCGCCTCGATGGCGGCCGCCGAGGCGGGGTCGGCGCCGGCGCCCAGCACATCCTGCTCCTTGCGGTAATACCCGAGCGCTTCGCGGTACCGGCGCTGGAGAAAGGCGTTCTGCCCGAGCTGATACCAGGCGCCGGGAAACCGGGAGTCGGCGGCGACGGCGGCCTCGTAGGCTTCCTTCGCCGCATCGTAGCGGCGCAGCGCGCTGTACAGATCGCCGCGCGCGACGGCAAGCTCCGCATTGCGCGGGGCGTACCGCGCGGCACTATCGGACAGGGCCAGCGCGCCATTCAGGTCGCCGCGTCGCATCGCCGCGAACATCGCCTCGACAAACGGCACGGCGCGCGGGTCGTCGGCCGGCGGCGCGGCCGGCGAACAGCCCGTCATCAGCAGGGTAGCGACGATCAGGCCCAGACCGGTGGGTAACAGGATGGTGTCTCGCCTCATAGTGATTCCGTACGTTCTTGCGGGGCCGGCGTGCCCGGGGTAGCCCAGATGCGCAGCACCTCCGCCTCGCGCACCCCTTCCGTCAGGCGCAACTCGCGGCCGGCTTCCAACTGCTCGTAGGTATCCACCCAGCCGGAGGGCCAGTGAATCCGCAAGGTGTCGAGCCGATCGACCGGCCCGAGCCCGAGCGTCAGGGTCGTCTCCGATTGGGAGAGATAACTTCCGCCGGCGCGGACGCGGCGCTCCTGCCGCATCCGTCCGTTGGCCACCGCCACGACCCGGGCGCCGAGCGCATCGCGCGGGCTCCGCCGGCCTGCAAGATACAACCTGAGCGCATGCGCGTCCGCGCCCGTCGCCGGATCGGTCTGGTTGCGCCAGAGATGGAGCGGCCCGCCGTTTTCGGTCAGGAGCACGTCGAGATCGCCGTCGCGGTCGTAATCCGCGTAGGCCGCGCCGCGCGCGACGAGGGGTTCGGCGAGGACGCGGGCGCGGTCGGCGCCGGCCAGCTCGAACCGGCCGTCGCCCTGATTCATAAACAGCTGCGCCGGCTGGCGATAGGTCATGCCGTCCTGCATCTCGGCGACCTGCTCCAGGATGTGCCCGTTGGCAAGCAGCACATCCAGATCGGCGTCGAGATCGACGTCCGCCAGCAGCACCCCGAACGTCAGCACCTGCTTCGACGCCATGCCGATGCCCGACGCCGGCGCCAGATCCCGGTAGATGCCGCCTCCCACCTCGCGGTAGACCCCCACCATCTCCTCGGAAAAATTACCGATCACGATCGACGGCTTGCCCGTACCATCCAGCACCCCGATGTCCAGTCCCATGCCGGCGCGGGCGCGCCCGTTGTCGTCGTACGCGACGCCGCTGCGGATGCCAACTTCCTCGAAGGTGCCGTCCTTCCGGTTCAGGTACACGAGATTGCGCCGCGTGTCGTTGGCGACGACGACGTCCGGCCAGCCGTCCGCGTTGAGATCGTACTCGGCGGCGCCGAGCGTCTTGCCGGGGTTGTCGTCCATGCCCGCCTCGCGGGTGCGGTCGATGAACCGGCTGTCGCCGGCGTTGAGGTAAAACCGGGCGCCGACGCCCTCGTAGGCGTGCGGCATGCAGTAGTCCTTGTTGACCCCGTCGGACGTGCACCAGCGATCGGTCTCCGGCGTCCAGTCCACGTACTGACCGACGTACAGGTCGACGAGTCCGTCGCGGTTCGCGTCGAAGAACAGGGCCGCGGTGCTCCAGGCGTCGCCGGCCACGCCGGCTTCGGCGGCGACGTCGACGAAGACGCCGTCGTCGTTCCGGAGCAGCAGGTTCGGGCCGAGCGCGGTGAGGTAGAGATCGAGATCCCCGTCGTTGTCCATGTCCGCCCCGGCGATGCCGAAGCCGATGGCGCGGTACCGGTCGAGCCCGGTTTCCTTGGTGACGTCGCGAAACCGGCCGTCCCCGAGATTCCGGTAGAGGGTGATGGCCGCCGGCCCCTCTGCCGGAGCCGCCCAGACCCCGCCCCCGACAGCCGCCACGTCGGCCCAGCCGTCGCCGTCGTAATCGACAAAGGCGACGCCGGCGCCGTAGGTCTCGGGCATCCAGTGATCGCCAGCGGCGCCGCGTTCGTGGCGAAACCCGTCCAGACCGGCCTCGCGCGTCGCGTCGATGAAGAGGTCGACGAAGAGGTCGGGGGACGGCTCGGTCGAGGGGCCGGCGCACGCCGCCGCCAGCGCGGCGACCGCAATAAAGGGCGTTATGGTGCGGAGGGACGTCACGGAAGGGTCAATGGGTGTGGCCCGCGGGCTCGCTTTTACGGAACGGCACAGGCGGCGCCGTGAGCGGCGTCATCGCACCGCCCTCCTCCACCCGGTAGTAGCCGTTCAGCGGGATCTGCTCGAAGACGTCGGTCGACCGCCCCGCGTTGGGCCATACGACCTCGAGCCGATCGAGGCGCTCCGCATCCCCGAGCCCGACTTCCACCTGCAGGCTCGACGAACCGAAGCTGCCTCCGGTCGATACGATGCGGTGGATTTCGCGCCGCTCCCCGTTCCGGCGGGTGACGACAAACCGGAGCCGCGCGCCGATGGCGGCGCGGTTGGCGGTGTGGCCGGCGAGCTGCACCACGATCCACGCCGGCGCATCCGCCACGCCCGGATTTTCGAACAGCGCGTCCTGAAACACGTCTCCTTCGTAGGCCCCGCCCATCACGGCGTAGATGTCCTGGTCGCCGTCGCGGTCGAGATCCCCGAACGCGATGCCGTGGCCTTTCTGCAGATGGCCGAATCCGCTCTCGAACGTCACCTCGCGCACGCGGCGACCATCCACATTCATAAACATGCGATTCGGCACGAGCGAGCGGTAGTCGGGCGCGCCGGTGCCGAAGTAGGCGTCCTCGAACCCGTCGTTGTTGAGGTCGCCGAAATTCCCGCCCATGGCGTAGAGCACATGCTCCATGCCGGCGGGCGCGGTGATATCGGTGAAGGTCTCGTCGCCGTTGTTGCGATAGAGCCTCGGCATCTCCGCGAGGGCGGGCAGGCCCAGAAATTCGCGGGCCAGGTCGGCGGCGGCGTCATCCAGACGCCGGAGGTCCGAATTTCCGACGCAGAGATCCTCCCACCCGTCGTTGTCGAAATCCCAGAACCAGACGGGGAAGCTGAAGAACGGCTCGTGCACGCCGGCCTTGCCGGCCACCTCCTCGAAGCGCCAGTCGTCCATCGTCGTCCCGCCGCGGTTGATGTAGAGGCGGTTCGGGCCGGCGAGGACGGAGAGGTACAGATCCGGCAGCCCGTCGTTGTTGACATCGCCCCACGCGACGCCCTTCACAAAGAGCGACACGTCCAGCCCCAGCCGGGGCGCGACATCGGTGAAGGTGCCGTCGCCGTTGTTGAGGTAGAGTTCGGACGGGTTGGCCTTGTCGGCCGGCGTGTCGGTCGACTGTTGCCAGACAGAAAGCCACCGGTTGCTCAGTTCGTTTCCGATGTAGAGATCGAGCCAGCCGTCGTTGTTGAAATCGGCCCAGGCGGCGGCCTGGGTGGGGTGATACGAAAGCAGGCCGGCCTCGCGGGTGACGTCCTCGAAGGTCCCGTCGCCCCGGCCGCGCAGGAGGGAGTTCGGCTGCGCGCCGGACACGCCGAGCCAGGCGCCGCGTAGGATCAGGATGTCGGCGTGGCCGTCGTTGTTGTAGTCGGCATGCACCACGTTGAGTCCGCCGCTGAGCCCGGCGATGCCGGCCGCATCGGTGGCATCCACAAAGCCGCCATCGCCGTCGTTCAGGTAGAGGATGACGGAGTCACCCAGGCGATGGGCCGTCACGAAGAGGTCGAGCAGGCCATCCTCGTTGAAGTCCTCGATGGCCACGCTGCCGGCCAGCCGGCGCTCGTCCAGCCCGAGCTGGGGCGCGACGTTTTTGAACGCGGGGATGGGACCGGGCGTCGGCTCCAGGCCGGGGATGCGCCAAGGTTCCGGCACGCCGGCGGGGTATCGGCCGAGCGTCATGTACGCCACGTTGAGCAGCCACCGGGATCGGTAGTCGTTCTGATAGGTGCCGAGGAGGGTTTCGTACCAGCCGATGGCGCTGCGCGCGCCCTCCTGGAGGGTGTGGATGCCGCCCCCCTGCAGCGGCATGATGCAGGCTTCGGCCGCGTGGTTGCCGATGCAGTTCTGCTGTTCGCCCAGCCGCAGCCCCGAGATGGCCAGGAAGTCGAGCAGTTTGCGATGCCGGGCCGAGAGGTTGCCGGCTTCGCCGCCCTCCTCGCGCAGGAGCGCTTCGAACAGGTCGATGGCGGATGGGGTGTTGCCGGCGTAGAGTTGCTCGATGGCATAGGCCTGCCGGAGGAGGCTCTGCCGGTCGGCCGGCGCGCCGTCCATCTCCCGGAGCACCTCGGCGGCGCGTTCACTGTTCAGATAGTAGTAGCGGGAGGGCGCGGCGATGGATGCCTCGAAGAGCCGGCCGAGTTCGCGCGTCATCTCCGCGGTCGGCGGCGCCATGGCCGGCGAGACGATCGGGGCGGTGCGCGTCGAAACGAGCGGCAGGGCTTCCTCCGCACATCCACCGGCGAGACTCGCAAACCCCGCGAGAACCGCCCATCCAGCCGCCCGAAAATACCAGGTCATACGAACGAAAAGCAGTCCACCCCGGTCCTCTCGCCGGGAGAGTGCCGCGATGGACTGCCGATCTAAGCAAACGCCGGCCCGAAACGTCGCGCTTCGAGCCGGCATCTGAGGTCAGAATGAGAAGTGCGCGCCGATGCGATGCACCGAATCGAACACGTCGAACGCGGTGTACGAGTAGTTGATCGCGCCGCCGATCCGCTCGTCGATGAAGAACTGAATGCCGGTGCCGAGATTCAGGCCTTCGAGATCCGACGGGAACGTGTAGCCGGCCCGCAGCGAGAAGATCTTCATGAAGGTGTACTCACCCCCCACCATGATCTGCTCGGAGAAGTCGCGCGGCCGGTTGGCGTCGATCGCGATGCGCAGCGTGTGCATGTCGTGGTCGATTTCGGCGAAGTCGAGCATGTCCATCGACACGCCGATGCGGAAGGTGAGCGGGAGTTCGAAGTTCTCCTGTTCGTATTTGAGTTCGCGGGCGAAGTTGCGGACGTTGACGGCGAAGTTCATGCTCCGGAAGCCCGTCTGGTAGAGCGCGCCGAAGTCGAACACCATCGTCCCCTTCGAGTAGTCGCGGCTCTGGTCGTCGCCGCTCTCGGCCACGTCCACGATGCTGGATCCGAGATCCTGCTGCGCGAACTTGAGGTTGCCGCCCACGGCGAAGCGGTCGGTGAGCGCCTTGGCGTAGCCGAAACCGACGGCCATGGCGGACGGGCTGAAGGTGCCCGTGTCGCGGTAACCGCTGGCGTTCCCGGCCTCGCGGACGGTGCCGAGGAAGTCGCCGTAGTTGACGCCGACGGCGGAGATGCCGAAGACACCGAACTGGCCGTTACCCGGCCGGAAGGCGATGCTCCCGGCGTAGTACGTGATGTCGGCAATCCACTGCGTGTTCATCACGCCCACCGACACCGCGCTCTGCATGTAGGCCATCGTCGCCGGGTTGTAGAACATGGCATTCGAGTAGGCCATGTCCTGCGCGACGACGGCGCCGCCCATGGCCGAGGCGCGGGGGTCCACCGAGAGACTCAGAAATTTAAAGTTGGTTTGCGACGTCTTCTGGACGTCCGTCTCCTGAAAACCGGGATCCTGTGCGTTCGCCGCAAAGGTTATCGCCGAGGTCAACAGGAGCATGCAAGCGATTCTGTTCAATTTCATTGGAAGCACCTTCTGTTATGGCTTCATGCGGCATGGGCGCGCGGGGCGATGGCCTCGCACCGCGCGCCGGCTGCCTCAGCGAATGACGGCGAATTTGCGGACAATCTTGTCGCCCGTGTCGTTGTCGACAATGACGGCGAGGTAGATACCGCTCACGATGAGCTGGTTCGAGTCCGTGGTCAGGTTCCAGTTCTCGTCGCCGCTGCCATCGTTGTGAAGGATCGTCGTGACCAGCTCACCGAGTTCGGTGTAGATCTCGATCGTGCTGTTCCCCGGGATATCGAGGAAGGCGATCTTGTTCTGCTGGTCCGGCCAGCGCAGCTGCGCGTTGGCGCCCAGGTTGTAGGGATTCGGCACGACGCGCGCCGCTTCGAGGGTCGAACCCGGAGCGCGTTTGAGGAAGGCCGGATCGTACGACTGGGAGAAGTACCGGCTGCTCTTCAGCGGCGAGCCGTCCGGCGTGCCGGTGAGGCCCATCGGGTCGATCGAGTTCGAGCCGCCGACCGCCGTCAGGTAGTAGAAGTAGGCGACGTTACGGCCTACGTCCGTGTCCTCGTACGAGGTCGCGCCGGGCGGGAGGTCGGCGATCTTGACGTAGCGCTCTTCGTCGAACGGCGCCGGGATGCCGAGGTAGCGGTTCTGGGCGCGGTACAGCTCCCATCCGCCGGCCGGCTGTTCGGTCGGCACCCAGGAGATCGTGATCCGGTCCGGTCCGGAATTGACCGCGAAGCTGCTCGGCGGCTTCGGCGGGGCGATCACGTTGTAGCCGCCGTCGTAGTTCGCCCGGGCGCGCTCGATGAGGCTGAAGAGGGAGTCGCGGGTGGTCATGACCCACTGGTCCTTCGTCAGGCTGATACAGCCGGCAGCGCCTTCGGTACAGGTCACGTTCCGCTTGGGATCCCAGCTGAAGAGCAGGGCATCCGCTTCCGCGCGCGGCCGGCCTTCCCAGACCGTGCGGCGGCGGTACCACTGACCGAGTTCGATCGACAGGTCGAGGCTCAGGCCGGCGACGCCGTCGAACATGACCACGCGATACTCTTCGCCCGGCTGCATGTCGAACGGACCGAACACGCTGGAGTACATCCAGTTGCCGGTGAACGCGGGGTCGTCGGTGGTCGCGAAATGGTTGATGAAGTCTTCGCTGGTCTCGATCGGTCCGGCAGCCGGGTACTGACCGTAGATCTGCGACGGCACGGCGCGGGGCGGCGCATTGCTCCAGACGCCCGGGTAGTTCGGGCGGGCCGGCGCGCCGCGCTCGATCCAGTCGCGCTCCAGCTCCATCAACTGAATGTTGTTGTGGTTGCTGGCGCCCGTCAGGTCGGCGTCGTCCGCGTTCATGTAGCTCATGCCGTACGGCTGGGCCGGATCGTCGGCCTGGGCGACACCCGGAGCGTGCGGCGAGGAGTCCGCATGGAAGATGATCTCGCCGTGCATGGCGGCGGCGCCGAGGCGGCCCGTCGTGTCGGTCTGCAGCGAGTACCACCAGGAGCCCGGCGACCACATCGGTGCGCCTATCGTGCTGTAGACGGTCTTTTCGGGCGAGTGGCGCATGAACGTAAAGAACCCGCGCCAGTCGAGGCCGTAGTCGTTTTCGCCGTTGCCGAGGATGTCGGTCTGGCTGGTGTGGCCCCAGGCCGAACCGCCTTCCGAGTTATCCCACGAGGCCGACGAAGCGCTGGTCTTGGGCCGGCGGATGAACGTGAAGAAGACGTCTTCGAGCACCTGGTTCGGCAGCTCGATCTCCTCGTCGTCGTCCACGTTGCCCGTGTTGGTGAAGAGGTACTCGGTGATGTGGTAGTCGTCGTGATACTGGTTGCTCCACTGCATCGCGGTGCGCTTCATCGTCACGCCGACGGAGGAGTTCACCGTATTGATGACCATGCGATCCGGCTTGAGGTTCGGATCGATCTCATCGATGGCGACGACGTCCTTGAACGTGTCGAGCCCGTCGACCGTCATCGAAGGCGCCTCCCACTGGCTGATCAGCCGGTTCTCTTCCTCGAAGAACTCACCCACGCCGTCGAAACGAGGGCCGACGTGCGAAACGCGGACCGGGAAAGCCGTCCCGTTTTCATCGGTGAAATTCTTCGCGCTGATCCACGTCGACAGGCCGTGCATGTACGAGACGCCGCCCGGATCGGTAGCCTGGATACCCGGCCAGAGCATGGTGGGGAACGGGTTGTAAATCTCAGGCTGGGCACCGCCGCCATAGAAGCGGTGCTGGAAGTCGCCCACGTTCAGCCAGCGGAACGTATACTGAGCCTGGGACTGCTGCGCAACGCCAAGGCTCAGGGCCAGGAGCAAGAACGCCGGCAGCAATCTCGACCAGAGGGTTCTCCGAGGGTTCATGTTGTTTTGCATCTGGATTTAGAAAAATAGCAAGGAAGGTGCAGCAGAGGGGAGGCATCCTCCCCCCTGCCGCGAAGCTTAGAAGGACAGCCGGACGCCGAAGTACACGTTCCGCGGATTGAGGAACAGGCGCAGGTTGTTCGGCATGTCGATGTAGGCCTTGTCGTCGAGCACCTGCTTGACACGATTCTCATCGGCCGGCACGAAGGTGCCATTCTGGAGCGTCATGTAGCTGGCGGTCGCCACGTCGTAGTAGAGGGCACCTTCGTACGACTCGGTCACGCCGTCCTGGACGTTGGCGTCGACAAAAATCGGATCGAACGCAACGCCATTCTTCCGGAAGTCGCCCGGTTTATCATTCCCGGGCACCCAGAGGTACGGGAGATTCTGCTTCTCATTGTAGGCGCAGTTGCCCTCGTCGGCCCCCGTCGAACAGGTCACGATCGGGTCGAAGATGCTGCCGTCGAGATGGAGCGAGCGCATGTAATCCCGCGCGTCGTCGGTGCCGACGAAGATGTTGCCGTTGCGGTAGTACATCTGCTTCAGGTTCAGCACGTTCGTGATGTCGACGAACAGCTGAGCGCGACCGAACGAGGTGCCGATGTTCTTGGCCAGACGCAGGTCGAGCATCTTGTAATCGCGCCAGTTCACGTTGTACGCGATGCGGAGGTCCTGACCCGGGCCGTTCACGTTGACGTTGAGGCCGCCGTCCCAGGTCGACGGAGCGCCGGTGCGCCAGTCGCCGAGGAGGTTGATGCGCCAGTCGCCGAGGAGGGCGTTGACCGTCTCGTTCTGCGAGACGTTCGCCGGCAGCAGGAACTCGAGGTTGACGCGCGCAAACGGCTCCGGCACCGGCGTCGAGGACGACAGCGAGGACGGGCTGTTGATGTACTCCTGGAAGGCGCGGCGATTCTCGTCGATCTGGCCATACCCGAAGTTGCCGCCTTTCTTCACGAGGTAGCTGTAGTTGATGAAGCCGCGCAGCCAGCGGCCGCGGTTTTTCGACAGCGTGATCTCGAAGCCGCGGTTGTCGGCGAAGTTCAGCGGCTCGACGCGCGAGTAGTTCACGAGGTCGTCGAGGCTGATGTACGTCACGTTGCGCGGCTGCTTCGACAGGTCGCGGTAGAAGCCGGCGACACGGATCAGGAACTGATCGGCGAAGCCCTGCTCGTAACCCAGCTCGTAGGCCACCGTCTTCGGCAGCGTCTGGTTCGGGTTGCCGATGTTGTTGATCTGGCCGTTGATCCGGTATTCGATGCCGAACAGGCGGGCCGGGTCGAGCATCTGACGGAAGTGGCCGTAGTTGAAGTAGAACTTGCTGGTCTCGGTAACCGGGAAAGAGATCCCGAGACGCGGGCTCAGCGTCAGCTGACGGGCCGTCGGCGCGGTGTCGAGCACGACGTCAAGTTCCTCAAACCCGAAGAGGGCCGAGAAGGCGCGGTCGAACGGAGCGTAATCGTACCATTCGCCCGTGGCGTGGAAGTAATCCGCGCGCAGACCGAGGTTGGCGATCATGCCCCGGAATTCCAGCTTGGTCTGGGCATACAGCGCGCCCTGAACGGGGCTGCGGCTCCAGCGGATCTTCTGGTTTTCCTGGTGCGGGTTGGCCGGGTCCCACGAGCCGTGGTACACGTCGTAATCGCTGTAGAGGAATTCAACGCCGGTCTTGACGAGCATGAACCGGTTCAGCTGGCTCGTCAGGTCGAAGCGGCCGCTCCAGCGGAGCACGTCCGTGGAGTCGCGCGCGTCGCCGCCCTGGGCGCCGTAGGTGCCGAACACCGAGGTTTCGTACAGCTCGCGGAAGCCGAACGGCGCATAGGTGACCGGGATTTCGTCGGCGGCGCAGGACGACGCCTGACGCAGCTGGAGGCCCGGCGTGACGCAGTTCGCGATGGCGCTCTGGCCGTCGGGCGACGTGGGCCGGCGATCCGGCTCACCTGTCAGGGTCGACGACGAGTTGCGCTGCAGCTGCACGGTGTAGAACGTGCTGGCGTTGAGCGTATGCGTAAACTCGGCGCCGAGGATCTGGCGGGTGATGTCCGACGGGCTGTAGGTCCAGTCGCCATACAGGCCGTTGTTCGCGTACCCGTTGCCCTGGTTGGCGTAGAGATAGCCGCGGCCGTCCCAGGGATACTGGGGCGATTCCGCCGTCAGGAACTGGGCGGTGAAGTTGTCGAGCGCGAAGCCCTGCTCGAGGCTGTGCATGCCGCTGAGGACGAGCCGCATGCCCTTGCCCACATCGGAAATGACCTTGCCCTGGAAGGTGCGCAGGTCCTGGGTCGGGCGCTGCTGCGACACGTTATAGGCAGTCTGCGTCTGGCGGAAGGAGGCCGTGAAGCGCAGGTTGCCCAGCGAGGTGCCACCCGGGACCGGACCGCCGATCGTCGCGTCGGCCTCGTAGTCCGGCTTCTCGATCTTGAAGTCTTTGCGGTAGTACCACTCCTGCGCCACGCGCATCTGCTCCGGCGTCCAGCCGGTGCCCTGCGAGAGCGTGATCCAGCCGCCGAAGGGTTCGTACTGGCGCGCGAGGTACTGCGGGAGGATGGAGGTGCCGCACATGGAAACCGTGCACGGGTCGCCATTGGCGTCCGGGTACACATCCTGGCTGAAGCGCGGATATTTGTAGAACGTGTTCAGGTCGCCCGGAGACGCACCCGAATACTTCTCCTGGGCGGACGTGTAGCGGAAGATCGCATCGGCGAAGTACCGCGTCCGGCCCGGATCCTTGGTGACGACGTTGATGAGGCCGCTTCGCACGTTGCCGTATTCCGCGTTGAACCCGCCGGTCATCACCTGCACCTCTTCCATCGAGGTATAGCTGACGCCGAGGAACGGCTGGTTGCCGCGGGGGTCCGCGAAGTTGACGCCGTCGACGACCATGGCGACCTGGTCGCCGCCCGAGCCGCGGATGTTCAGGCCCGGCTCAAAGCCTGCCTGAAGCCCGATGACGTCCGCCACGCTGGCAACAGGCAGGTTCTCGATCTCCTCGGAACTGATGTTCACGAGGCTCGACGACACGTCGCGTTGGACGACGGGGCGCTCCGCCGAAACGACGACCTCATCGAGGCCGACCGCTTCCTCGCGGAGACCGAAGTTGAGCTCCGTCGTCAGGTCGATGTTCACCCGGATATTTTCCGATACCTGGGGGGTGAATCCGACGAATGACGCCCGAATGTTGTAGGTACCCGGGCGCACGTTCAGAATGACGTAATACCCGCTCAGGTCCGTAACCGCACCCTGTGTCGTGCCGTCAATAACCACGTTGACGCCGGGAAGCGCTTCCCCGGTCGCTGCGCTCGTTACGATGCCGGCAATCTTGCCTGTCTGCGCCCATGCCGTCCCTGCGAACAGCATCAGGAACGACAAGAGTACAAGTTGTAGCCTCACCAATTTCATCTGAGCTTTCCTCCAGTTGGATGATTCTAGCGTGTGCAATATGTGGCGACGCCCGCGGCGACCCATCCTGTCACGATCCCGGCTTCGGCACCGGACCCCTGCCCACCATCCAAAACGAATCAGCGACTGCGCACCGCGGATAGATCCCGCAGGGAGCATCGTCTGCTACGCACCGGCGTCAGGGGGGTACAGCATGGTGGTGGCATACCGCATTGTCCAATAGTGATATTATTAATTTGCATCTGTGTTATCAAGACATGAAAAAACAGGGCAACGTAATTCCCCCTTCCGATCCGGCATTATCGCCGTTTCACGCCATTCTCGCCCCCTGGCGGGCAATCCGCTCCAATCCGCCCCAATTCCGACCAAAAACCGCCCTCCATCCTGCTTAACACGCAGTTAACAACTCCAACCGCCGCGCCATCCCCCATCGTCCACCCCGGCACCAATAGCCTTGGGTCTAAAAATCTAACCCCTTATAAATTTCACTACCAAAGAGGTTACACCGTATTTAATAGCTATAAATCCAATTTATATTTAATTTTTTAAGTCCGGAAGCGCTACTGCAAGCAATAATTAAATTGCCAATACTTTTTTTTCAGCTTTCGGGCAACTTGCGCGATTTTTTTCCGTCAGGCCCTCTCAAACGGTCACATCCTGCCCGGTTAGCAGGTGCTGCGCCGTGGCCTGGATCCGCGCCTGCTGCCCCGCTTCCAGCGGCGAAAGAAAAGGCAGCATCGGCCCGGTGTCGGCCACGCCGGCCAGGCGCACCGCCTCGTGCAGCACCCGAATCGGGTTGATCTCGTTACGCAGGGTTTCCAGCGGCTCGAACACGCGGCGAATGGCTTCGGCCCGCCCGTAGTCGCCGGCCTTGAGGGCATGCAGCATGGATTGCGACAACGCCGGCGCGATGCAGACACAACCGGACGTGAACCCGACCAGCCCGAACCGCCGCAGATGCGCGATCGCCGGCTGCTCCCCGATCCCGCTCACGATGCGCGCGGCCGGCACGGCCTCCACCAGCGACCGCAGCAACGCGTCCTCCAACGGGTTTTCGCGCACGACCGCATACTTGATCGCCGCAACGATCCCTTCCGCGTCGAGCCGGGCGATATCGGCCACGTCCAGCATCCCCTCGGACTTGATGTACAGCACGAGCGGCTTGCCGGCCACGTCGGCCGCCCTGCGCAACCCGTCCGCCATCCCGGCGGACGTCGATGCAAACGTACACGGCAGCGCCATTGCCGTGGGATACGCCGTGTCCCGCAGGATGCGGGCCTGCATCATCATGGTCCCGTACGCCGGCCCGATCGAAGGAATCACCGTCGTCTCCTCCGAAGCCGCCTCCGCCAGATGCGCCAGCACATCGCGGTATTCCTCCGGATCGATGTGATAGAAGTTCGCATTGCCCCCGTAGAGCAGGATGCGAACCCCGCCCTGCTCGATATGGCGGATCAGCCGGCGGTTTTCTTTCTCATTTAAGGTAAGATCCGCATGCCGGGCGAGCGGCGGGACGGCGAGGACACTGGACGCGAGTAGTTCGGATGTGACTGGAGCGGTGCGCATGGGGCGTGGGGATGGGGATGGAACATGAATCATGAAGGATAGCGGATGCGGGGGGTGGGATGCAAGATGGGATGGGGGATGGGGGATGCGGATGGGGATGCAGGATGCGGGATGGGACGGGAGGATGTGGGATGGATGCGGGATGCGGGAGTGGGATGCGGGATGTGGGATGCGGAGGATGGGATGTGGGATGCGGGATGTGGGTTGCGGGATGTGGGATGCGGGATGCAGGATGCGGGATGCAGGATGCGGGATGCAGGATGCGGGATGTTGGATTCGGGATGCAAGATGCGGGATACGGGATGCAGTTGCGTGTAAGGGGCGGCTGCCGCATTTTGTCATCCCCCTTCCCCTTCCCCCTCCGCCCCATGCTCCCATTCCTCATCTTCCTGGCCGGCCTCGTGTGCGTCGTCGGCGCGATTCTCCTCTTCCGGATGCCGGCGTTCCTCGCGCTGCTGCTCGGGGCCGTGCTCGTCGCGCTCATCACGCCGGACGCGCTCGTCGTGCAATACGGCCTGGCCCAGGGGATGTCCGACGCCGAGGCGGCCCGCCTGGCGGCGACGGGCGTCGGCGCGCGGATCGCCGCGGGGTTCGGGCGGACCACGGGCAGCATCGGCATCGTCATCGCCCTCGCGGCCGTCATCGGCGTCGGGATGCTGCGGAGCGGAGCGGCCGGCCGGATCGTGCGCAGCCTCCTCACGCTATTCGGCGAAAAAAGGGCGCCGGAGGCGCTGCTCGGCGGCGGATTTCTCCTGGCCATCCCGGTCTTCTTCGATACGGTCTTCTTCCTGATGATCCCCCTCGCCCGGTCGCTGTACCGGCAGACGGGCCGCAATTACCTGCTCTACGTGCTCGCGATCGTCGCCGGCGGCGTCATGGCCCACTCGCTCGTCCCGCCCACCCCCGGGCCGCTCTTCATCGCGGATGCGTTCGGGGTCGACCTGAGCCTGATGATCGTCGGCGGCGGCATGGTCGGACTGCTCTGCGCGGCCGCCGGCTTCGCCTATGCCCGCCACGCCGACGCCCTGCGGCCCTTCACCCCCACCGACCTCGAGACGGATACCGCCCCCCTCGAGACCCGGATGCCCTCGCTCGGACTCGCCCTCCTGCCCATCGCCCTGCCCCTCGTCCTGATCACGGCCGGCGCGATCCATGAAGCCCCGTGGCTCGCTTTCCTCGCGGACAAGAACATCGCGCTCCTCGCCGGCGCCCTCGTCGCGCTCGGACTCCTCGCCCGGTTCGATTCCTGGAACGACGCGATGGCGGCCGTCAAACCGGCGCTTCTGAGCGCCGGCGGCATCATCCTCATCACCGGGGCCGGCGGCGCGCTCGGGCAGCTCTTCCAGCAAACCAACATCAGCGCGGCCATCGCGGAGCACACGCCAACCTCCCAGCAATGGCTCCTCCCCGTCGCGTTCCTGCTCACCATGCTCATCCGCACGGCCCAGGGCTCGGCTACGGTCGCCATGATCACCGCCGCCGGCGTGTTCGGCGGCATGGCCGGCGACGGCAGCCTGGCCTTCCACCCGCTCTACCTCGCGCTCGCCATCGGGTGCGGCTCCAAACCGATCTGGTGGATGAACGACAGCGGCTTCTGGGTGGTGGCGCAGATGGGCGGTCTCCCGGAGCGCGAGGCCCTGCGCACCCTGACGCCCATTTCGGTCGTGATGGGCTTCGTCGGCCTCGCGATCACGATGCTCGGGGCGTGGCTCCTGCCGCTTGATTAGCGTCATTGATTAGCGATTAGCGAGCAAGGATTGCAGATCAAGGAATGGCCTGTCAGAATGGCGGGAGTCCCTACATCTACAATCGCAAATCCGTGATCGCTAATCGCCAATCAATGGATCTCCGGCTCGGGCGTATCCGGTCCGCGGTGGAGGATGTCGAAATCGCACCCTTCGTTGGCCTGGGTGACATGTGCCATGTACAGGGCGCCGAACCCCCGGCCGTAGCGCGGCGGCGGAGGCGTCCAGGCGGCGCGCCGGCGCGCCAGCTCGTCGTCCGGCACCTCCAGACGCAGCGCGCGGTTCGCGACGTCGAGCGTCACGCGGTCGCCGTCGCGCACGAGGGCGAGCGGACCTCCGACGAACGACTCGGGCGCGACGTGGAGGACGCAGGCCCCGTACGACGTGCCGCTCATGCGGGCGTCCGAGATCCGCACCATGTCGCGCACGCCCTGCTGGAGGAGCTTTTTCGGGATCGGGAGCATCCCCCACTCGGGCATGCCCGGCCCCCCTTTCGGCCCGGCATGCTGGAGCACGATCACCGAATCGGCGTCGATATCCAGCGCCGGGTCGTCGATGCGCCGCTTCATGTCGGCGTAGTCGCGGAAGACCACGGCGCGGCCGGTATGCTGCAGGAGCCGCGGTTCGGCGGCGGCGGTCTTGATGACGGCGCCGTCCGGCGCCAGGTTGCCGAAGAGCACCGCCGTGCTGCCCGGCGGGCCGAAGGGGGTTTCGAGTGAACCGATCACCCGGTCGTCGTGTACGGCCGCGCCGGCGATCGCTTCGCTGAGCGTGCCGCCGGCCACCGTGCGCTCATCCAACTTCAATAACGGACGCAACTGCCCCATCAGCGCCCGCAGGCCGCCGGCGTAGTAAAAATCCTCCATCAGATAGCGCCCCGAAGGCCGAATGTTGGCCAGCAGCGGAGTCCGCCGCGCGATGGCGTCGAAGTCGTGCAGCGACAGCCGGACGCCGGCGCGGCCGGCGATGGCCACGAGGTGCACGATGGCGTTCGTCGAGCCTCCCAGCGCGATATCCACCGTGACGGCGTTCTCGAACGATCCCCGCGTCAGGAGCCGGCTGGGCCGGAGCCCTTCGGCCACCATCTCGACGGCCCGCCGGCCGCAGGCCGACGCCATCCTCGGATGGTTGGCGTCGACGGCCGGGATCGACGACGCGCCCGGCATCGTCAGCCCGAGCGCTTCGGCGATGGCGGTCATCGTCGAGGCCGTCCCCATCGTCATGCAGTGCCCGGGCGAGCGGGCGATCCCATCCTCGACGCCCTTCCACTCCGCCTCCGTCACCTGGCCAGCGCAGCGCTCGGCCCAGTACTTCCAGGCGTCGCTGCCGCTGCCGAGGGTCTCGCCCTGCCAGTTGCCCCGCAGCATGGGGCCGGCCGGCAGGTAAATCAATGGCAGATCGACGCTCAGCGCCCCCATCAACAAACCCGGCGTCGTCTTGTCGCATCCGCCCATCAGCACGACGCCGTCGACCGGCTGGCTCCGGAGGATTTCCTCAACCTCCATCGCCAGCAGATTCCGATAGAGCATCGGACTGGGCTTCATGTAGGTCTCGGTGATCGACAGCGCCGGCAGCTCGACCGGGAATCCGCCGGCCTGCCATACGCCCCGCTTCACGGCCTCGACGCGTTCGGGAAAATGGCTGTGGCAGGGATTCAGGTCGCTCCACGTATTGACGATGGCGATGACCGGCTTGCCGAGGTATTCCTCATCGGCATACCCCATCTGTTTGGCGCGGGAGCGGTGGCCGAACGAACGCAGGTCGTCCGGCGCAAACCAGCGATCGCTGCGGCGGGGCGCGTCGTCTGATGCAGGCATGGGGGTGTTTCGATGCGTCGCGCCAGGCGCCCTCAGGGCGTCAGCGACTTGATAAAGAGGATGAGGGACGCCACGTCGCCTTCGGAGAGGACGCCTTCGTACGACTGCATGGCGACCTGGAAACCGGATACGACCTGGGCGTCGGGCCGGTACATGGAGCGGCGTAAATACGCATCGCCGGCATCCGTGAACGTGCCGTCCGTAAAAAACCGGGACGCGCCGTAGAGGCCCTTGAACGTCGGCCCCGTCTTGCCGGCCGTGCTGCCGTCGATCGAGTGGCAGCCGGCACAGCCCCACTGCTCGTAGAGCGCCCGGCCACGGTCGACCGTCGGAGCGGCCTCCGCCGTCGCCGGCCCGGATGACGTCGTGTTCGCCGCGGCGCGCGCGATCGATGCGGCGTCGAACGCCGACAGATCGAGCGGTCGGGCGTTGTGCACCGTGAGGTAGAGGGTATCCGCCACCGGGCTCCCGCCGAACCCTACGCCATAGCCCAGCGCGAACTGCATCGTGGGCGCCATGTCGTCGATCTGCACGAACACGGAGCGTCCGTCGTTCGAGGGATGCACCCCCAGAACGCGCATCGTCTCCTGCCCGGGCGTGCCATCCTGCTTGAAAAAGCCAGAGCCGTAGGCGGAGGTGCGGTGGTAGTTCCAGCGCGACGCGGAGAACGCGCCGGCGTCCATCGGCTGTACCGGTTCGCTGAACGACAGCACCACGCCTTCCGCCCCCGCGACAAAACCCGCGGGCATCGGGTCGGGCTGGCCGGTGTATCGGTAGCGGACCAGCGCGCTGACGCGGTCGGCGCTCGAATCCCACACCTGGAAGCCGGCGATGTACAGCTGCCCGTCGGCCGGGTTGACGCGGCCTTTCATCGTCGGCCCCGGGAAGACGCCGGGCAGCGGCATGATGCCGCCCTGCCGGCCGCGCTCGTCGATATAGATCCGGTAGATGCCGGGCTGTCCGTACGACTGGTGCACGAGCGCGCCGTTTAGCGGCCCCATCCGGTCGCTCGTCACCCACACCTGCTCGGCGCCCGACCGGTCCACCCGGTGCGGAATCCACAGCAGGGGCGTCGCGATCACGGTCGTATCCGCGCCGTGCGCCGACGCCGGCACGCCGTGGTACGCGCCCGGCTCGATGACATAGATCGGGGTGGATGGGACGAAGTTGCCCTGCTGATCCGACGCCGTGACGAGCCCCGTTTCCGGATGCACGCCCAGATAGGGTTCGCGCAACCCGCTCGCGAACAGCTCGGCGCGGCGTCCGTCCGCGGAGACGGCCACGATCGCCCCGCTGTGCGGGCCGCCGGCGCGAAATCCGGGCATGATGGCCGGGCTCGTGGAAGGGCCGTTGTTCAGCGCGCTGCCCTTGGCCACGAGAAACCCGCCGCCCGGCCGTTCCCGCATCGAAAGCGGATATTCGCGCGACTCGCCCGTCTGCACCGGCAGGTTGCTGAAGTTCTCGTAGAAGTCCGCCTCGCCGTCGCCGTTGCGGTCGACCAGCCGGACGATGCCTTCCCGTCCGAACACATAAATGTGCCCGTCCACGACGCTCAGGCTCATCGGCTCGCAGAGCCCCGAGGCGAAACGCGTCCAGCGCAACGCCTGCAGCCCGTCGTCGATGCCGGCGAGCAGCCAGACGTCCCCCTCGAATGTCGAAAGCGCGGCACGCCCGTCGTCGAAAAAGCCGATGCCCGACACGCGGACGTTGCGTCGCCACGGGTTGGGCACGGGCAGGGTGAGGTCGTCGATCGCATAGGGCCCCGACGCCGCGCCGGCGACGCCGTGCGTCGTCACCTCACCGTCCCACAGCGTGCGCGCGGAGGCGAGATCGGGGATGGACAACTCCGCCCTTCGTCCGGCCGCGCCGGCTTCCACGATCACCTGAAAGGAGACGACCGCCGACGAGACGGGCAAATGCAGGACGGCATAGCGATCGGCCTCCATGCGGAGGGCGGGGCCCTCCGATTCTGCGTAAAGGCGGACTTGCGCCTCACCGCCGCCGTGATGGATGCGCAGCCGGCGCCCGTTGCCCTCGACATGGGCGGGATTCCGCCACTCGCCCAGCACGAGCGTCAACGCCTCCGCGTGGGGCTGCACCTCGATCGTCCGGGCGATGCCCCGTCCGTCCGGGACGGCTCGGATCACCTCGCGCACGCCTGCGCCGCGCACCGTGTAGCGCAGGACGGCCTCGCCGCCGAGGACTTCGACGCCATCCCAGCGGCCTTCGGACGCCGCGATCGGCCCGCGCCCGATCTCGGCCGGGTTCGGGCCGGCCGGCCGGGGGTCGACGAACACGGGCGCCCCGCCGCTCCACCCGGGATAGATTCCGGTGGCCGCGAACACGTCGCCGGTGATACGGGGGATCTCATTTTTCTTGTTGCCGGCCTCGTGGTAGGACACGTGCGGCATGCCGGTCAGCGCCATAAAATCGCCCGACCACGCCGCGGCGACGCGCAGCAGGTCGGTGTCGAAACAGGCATACGTCGCGTCGTCCAGCACCAGGGCCAGGCAGCGGACGGCGAGATTGCGTTCGGGGAACACGCCGCCGTCGACGGCCGCGTCCAGGGTGGTGGTGATAAACGGAAAGCCGGACTCGACAAACGGGCCGAACGCCGGCCCGGCCTCCCCGGCGGGCTGCGCCTGCACCGTCCCGATCAACGCCAATCCCAGCAGCCCTCCCAGCAATCCCCGCCTCATGCCAGCACCCCCTCGACGCGTTTTCCGTGCACATCCGTCAGCCGGTAGTAGCGCCCCTGATGTTTGAAGGTGAGTTGTTCGTGATCGATACCCAGCAGATGCAGCATGGTCGCGTGAAAGTCGTGTACGTGCACCGGGTCGCGCACGATGTTGTAACTGAATTCGTCGGTCTCGCCGTAGCTGGTGCCGGCCTTGACGCCGCCGCCGGCCATCCACAGCGTGAAACAACGCGGATGGTGGTCGCGCCCGTAGTTGTCCGGCGTGAGCGAACCCTGGCTGTAGATCGTTCGCCCGAATTCGCCGCCCCACACCACGAGCGTGTCTTCGAGCAGCCCGCGCCGCTTGAGGTCGGTCACCAGGGCCGCGCTGGCCTGGTCGGTATCCCTGGCCTGGAGGCGGATGTCGTGCGGCAGGTTGCTGTGCTGATCCCAGCCCATGTGATAGAGCTGGATGAACCGCACGCCGCGTTCGGCCAGCCGGCGGGCGAGGATGCAGTTGGCCGCAAACGTCCCGGGCCGGCGGGCGTCCTCGCCGTACAGCTGGAAGATGTCGTCTGGTTCGTCGGAGATGTCCATCGCCTCGGGGACGGACGTCTGCATCCGGTAGGCCATCTCGTACTGCGCGATGCGCGAGTGCACCTCGGGGTCGCCAAATTCCTCGGCGCGGATGCCGTTCAGCTCGGCGAGGTAGTCCAGGGCCCGCCGGCGGTCGACGTCGCTCACCCCGGGCGGGTTGTCGAGATAGAGCACTGGCTGCCGGCCGGACCGGAACTGGACGCCCTGGTGCATGGAGGCGAGAAAGCCGGCGCCCCAGAGCCGCGAATAGATCGGCTGGGGGCGCTGCAGCCCGCGCGAGAGCAATACGCTGAAGGTGGGCAGGTTTTCGTTGTCGCTGCCCAGCCCGTAGCTGAGCCACGCGCCCATGCTCGGCCGGCCGGGCTGCTGCGAGCCCGTCTGGAAAAACGTGATCGCGGGATCGTGATTGATCGCCTCGGTGTGCATCGACTTGATGAAGCACAGGTCGTCGACGATGTTGGCCGTGTGCGGCATCAGCTCGCTCACCCACGCCCCGCTCTGGCCGTGCTGCCTGAAGTCGAAATACGACCGGGCCATCGGAAACGTGCTCTGGTTGGCGGTCATCCCCGTTAGCCGCTGGCCGTTGCGGACCGAGTCCGGCAGCTCCTGCCCGTGCAGCGCGGCCATGCGCGGCTTGTAATCGAACAGATCCATCTGCGACGGGCCGCCGCTCTGGAAGAGGTAGATCACCCGCTTGGCCTTCGGCGCCAGGTGCGGCGCATGCAGGATGCCGCCGGCGGCCGGCCCGACGGCGTTCGGGTTCGCGCCCAGCCCGCAGCCCGGCAGCAGCGACGCCAGCGCGGCACTGCCCAGACCCAGGCTCAGGGTCGAGAGGAAGTGCCGGCGGTTCGTGCACAGCGCGGCCTCGTGCTCGGGCCCGTCGTAAATAAGGGGTGCTTTTCGATTCATGGGTTGCGCCATCAGGGTGCTTCCATCAGGGTCTCGACGTCCCCCGCGTCGCGGGGCGGACTCGGCCTGTCAGGAGGCTACGATCTCATTTTCGCTTCGTCCAGATTCAGCAGGGTGCTCACCACGACGGTCATGGCGGCCAGTTCGGTGGGGTCGGCGGCCGGATCGACACCGTAGGTGCCTACGCGGAGGAGGGCCTCGGCGTCCGCCGGCGTGGCCGCGAAGCGGGCGTACTCTTCCTGGTAGAGTCGATCCAGCAGCGCGCGTTCCCGCTCCGTCGGCGCCCGCGACGTCGCCATCCGGAACGCGTCGACGATGGGCTCGCCGCCGCGCAGCACCCGCGTGGCCAGCACGCGCGACGCCTCGATGAACTGCGGGTCGTTGAGGAGCACGAGGGACTGGAGCGGCGTGGTGGTGGACTGTCGTTTCACCACGCACACCGTCCGCTCGGCCGCGTCGAACGTGAGCATCGCCGGCGGGGGAATCGTGCGTTTCCAGTACGAATAGAGGCTCCGGCGGTACAGATCCCGGCCCTGGCTCGGGCGGTACTTGTTCTCGCCGATCTGGTTGGCCAGCTCTTTCCAGACGTCGGCCGGCTGGTACGGTTTCACCCACCAGCCGCCCACCTCGCTGTTGAGCAGACCGCTCTGCGCCAGCACATTGTCGCGCAGCATCTCCGCCGTCATCCGCTGCGACGGCCCGCGCGCCAGGAGGAGGTTCTGCGGGTCCCGCGCGAGCTTTTCGGGCGTGATGCGCGCCGCCTGCCGGTAGGTGGCCGAGAGGGCGATCTTCTTGACCAGGGCCTTCATGTCCCATCCGTTCTCCTGCACCCAGACGGCGAGCCAGTCGAGCAGCAGCGGATGCGTGGGGAGCGCGCCCTGGCTTCCGAAATCCTCCGGCGTCGCCACGATGCCGCGTCCGAAAAACTGCGCCCAGACGCGGTTCACGAGCACGCGCGCGGTCAGCGGGTTGTCGGGATGCGTCATCCAGCGGGCGAGGCCGAGCCGGTTGCGGGGGTAATCGTCGGGAAACGGGAGGATCGATGCCGGCGTGCCCGGGGTCACCTCGGTGGTCGGCGCGTCGTACGCGCCTCGGGCCAGCACATGGGTGATCCGGGGCTCGGCCATCTCCGCCATCACGCTCACGTACGGGATGTCGATGTTGATGCGGCGCAGGCTGTCCAGCGCGGTCTGCCATCCCCGGTATTCGGCGTCGTCGTGCAGCAGGTAGTAGTCGTAGAGCGCATCGCGGAACGTCTCGCGGGGCAGCGCCTCGGAGATGCGCGTCAGCGGCCGGCCGCCGGCCAGACGGGCCACCTCCAGCGCCGACAGGGTGCGGCCGTACACCCTGACTTCGTCGATGGCGCCGCTGCGGAATCCTTCCAGCTGGCCGTTGGGCGTGTCGCGGGTGTTCCAGTTGCCCACGAGCAGCTCGTTGCCGTTCAGGATGCTGCGGCGGTCGAGGGCGTCGTTGACGACGGCGACGGGGCGCGTATCCCCATCCACATACAGCCGCACGCCGGCCGCCCTCCCGGACCCGTCGTACGTCGCGGCGACGTGCACCCACGTCCCTTCAGGCACCCGCGCGCTCGTCGCCACGTCGAGCCGCTCCTTGCCCTGATCGTGGATGAGGCTGAACTGGAGCCGGCGATCCTTTGTCAGCGCCAGCTGGTAGCCGCCGCGTTTCTGCTCCTCGTTGCGCTTCACGACCAGCGCCGCGTCGCGGTCGCCCGATCCCTCGTATCGGATCCATGCGCCGATCGAGAAGGCGCTCGCGTGCTCGAAGTCCGCCGCGTCGCCGGCATCGAGGTAGTTGTGCCCGTCGAATGCGAAGGCCTGTCCCTCGCGGCCCTCGACCACGGCGGGTGGGTCCAGCACATTCAGCAGCCGGGTGTTGATGCGCGCCGGGGCGCCGGCGGCGTTGGCGGCGATTCCTTCCTGCAGCGCGTCGAGCGGCAGATGGACGATGAGCCCCTCCGAGAGCCCTCGTTCCAGTTCGGCGTCGGTGAGGCCCTGCATCTCCCAGTCCGCGAAGCCTGACGACGGCGCCGCGGCGCGTTCCGCGACACGGGCCTCCAGGCGAGCGATGCGCGCGCGTACCGAATCGGCCCGCGCCTCGAGCGCCGGGTCCTCGACACGGAGGTTCGGCGCCGGCGCGAGATCGAAATAGCTGATCTGGCCCCGCTCGTCGATGGTATTGAAGAAGGCGAACAGGCTGTAATAATCCTTCTGGCTGATGGGGTCGTATTTGTGATCGTGGCAGCGGGCGCACTCCATCGTCACACCCAGCAGCGCGGTCGTCGCGGTGTTGGTGCGGTCGGCGACGTATTCGGTGATGTACTCCTCGTTGACGACCCCGCCCTCCTGGGTCACGCCGTGGTTGCGGTTGAAGGCAGTGGCCAGTTTCTGCTCGTACGTGGCTTCGGGCAGCAGGTCGCCGGCGAGCTGCCAGGTGATGAAGTCGTCGTAAGGCAGGTTTTCGTTAAAGGCGCGCACGACCCAGTCGCGCCAGGGCCACATCGTCCGGGGCCGGTCGTCCTGGTAGCCGTGCGAGTCGGCGTAGCGGGCCGCATCGAGCCATACGGTCGCCATGCGTTCGCCGTACGCCGGCGAGGCGAGGAGCCGGTCCACGGTCCGCTCGTACGCTTCCGGCGACGGGTCCGCCAGGAAGGCGTCGAGGTCGCCGAGCGATGGCGGGAGCCCCGTGATATCGAGTGAGACGCGCCGCAGCCAGATCTCGGGCGCCTCCTCGTCGGCCGGATCGAGCCGCTCGCGTTCGAGCCGGGCGAGTACGAACCGGTCGATCTCGTTCCGGGACCACGACGCGGCACGCACGTCCGGAAGCGGCGCCTGTGCCGGCGGCGTGAAGGCCCAGTGCTCCTTCCAATCCGCACCCTGCGCGATCCATCGTTCCAGGATGGCGATTTCGTTCGGAGAGAGCGACAGCTTGGAGTCGGCCGGCGGCATCCGCTCCTCGGGGTCCGTGTGGTGGATCCGCGCGACCAGTTCGCTGCGGTCCGGCGCCCCGGGGACAATGGCGTACCGGTCGGTCGGGTTACCGTCCTCATCCATCAGCGCGGCGAGCGCGCCCTCCCGGGTGTCCAGCCGGAAGCCGGCCTCGCGGGTCTTCTCGTCGGGGCCGTGGCACTTGAAGCACCGGTCCGACAGGATGGGCTTCACGTGGAAGTTGAAATCCACTACCGCCGGCAGGGCCGGGGTCGACTGGGTCGCCGTTTCGGTCCCGGAACAGCGGGCGAAAAGCCCGAGCGGCACGAGAGCCAGAAGACCGAGCAGGCGAAGTGGACGCATGGACATGGTTGGTAGCAAGCGAGGCGGAAAATACAAACCGTAGCGGGGGTTCAATATCGGAGGTCGGCGGCGGAATGTCGAACGCTGCTGATGAAAAAAAGCGGTGCCGGATCGCATGCGCGCATCAGGGGTATCCTATCTCCCATCAGCGATCCCGCCTATGTCGCCCCTCAACACGGCCCGCATCAATATCGCGTTCAGCATCTCGGTGCTGGGGCTGAAATACGCCGCGTACCTCATGACGGGTTCGGTATCGCTGTATTCCGACGCGCTGGAGTCGATCGTCAATGTCGCGGCGGCGCTCATGGCGCTGTTCGCGATCAGCGTGGCCTCGCAGCCGCCGGACCGCGAGCATCCGTTCGGGCACACGAAGGCGGAGTTTCTCGCCGCCGTGGCCGAGGGCGCCATGATTCTTTTTGCGGCGGTGGAGATCGCCCGCGCCGCCGGCAGCCGGCTCATGGAGCCCGTCGCGCTCACCGAGCTGACCCGGGGCGCCCTCCTCTCGCTCCTGGCCGGCGTGCTCACCGCCGGCTGGGCCGTCTACCTCATCCGCACCGGCCGGAAGCGCCGCTCGCCGGCCCTCGTGGCGGACGGCCGGCACCTCTGGACCGACGTGATCAGCACGGGCGGCGTGCTCGTCGGCATCCTCCTCGCCAGCGCCACCGGATGGTGGATTCTGGATCCGCTGCTCGCGATCGCGGTCGCCATCAATGTCGTGATCGAGGGCCTCCGCCTCATGCGCGAGTCGATGGGCGGCCTGATGGACGAGAGCCTGCCGGACGCCCAGATGGAACAGATCCAGCAGATCATCCGCAAAAACATGGATGGCGCGATCGAGGCGCACGCGCTGCGTTCGCGCACCGCCGGCCAGCATCGGTTCATCGAATTCCACCTCGTCGTCCCGGGCGCGATGAGCGTCGAGGCCTCCCACGCCATCTGCGACCGCATCGAGGCCGCCCTGCGCGAGGCCATAGCGGATTGCAGCATCACGATCCACGTCGAGCCCGAAGAGAAAGCCAAACACCAGGGGCCGGTGGCGCGGCTCAAAGATTAGCGATTAGCGATCAAGGAGTTGGGATTGGTGAGGGGGAGGCGTTCGCGTGTGCGCGGTGCCGGCTTGATTTCGTTGAGCGGTTTGAATGCTTTTAACAAAGATCGAGATCAACTCATCCGCTTCAGCCAGCAAGGAATTCAGATCGGTCGAGACTGGAAATCCTTTTTGTTCGATAAACTTTAGCCAGACTTTCGCCTCCCGGAGTTCCTTGACGCCGATCTTGAGTTTGTGCACGAAATCCTTGCGAGATTCCGCACTCTGCGCTTCGGCGTAATGCGGAGCAGCGGCCGTACCAGCTCGAATGAGCTGCCCGGCAACGTGGCTTCCAGCAAAGGATGAGGGCAGTTCTTCGGCTGCATCGCAAGCACGGATCGCGAACACGATGAGTCTATTTTCGAAGGCCGTCGCACGAATGACGGCATCAGAACGATGTCCCGAAGAGCGAGAAGATTTCATGGCAGAGTCATTCGTTGTTGTACAAATCCACTTATCTCCTACCAGACAAAGTCGCCCCAAAACATACCCTCCCAGATCGCAAATCTTTATTCACGAATCCCCAAAAATCAAATCCCCCTCCTTGCTCGCAAATCTTTATTCACGAATCCCCAATCACCCCCCTCCTTGTTCGCTAATTTTTATTCGCTAATCACCAATCGAAACACCTCTTCCATCATGGCCCACTTCTCCCCCGGCCGCGCTTCCGGGACCGGCTCCTGGAAGGTGCCCATCAGATCTTCCCATTCCTGACAGCGGGGATGCAGGGTGAGGTAGCGCGGGAAGTCGACCGCCGGCTCGAAGTCGTCGGCCACATCGGCGACCATGAAGAGCCGGCGGCCCAGCAGCCAGATGCGCATCTGGTGGATGCCGACGGCCTGCAACGCCTCGACCACCTCCGGCCAGGCGTTCGCATGGTAGGCTTTGTAGGCCTCGATGACGGCGGGGTCGTCCTTCAGGTTGAGGGTAAGGGCTAGGGAGCGCATGAATCGGTGTGGATTAGAGCGTGACGTAAGCGTCTCAGGGAAGCGCTACAGGGATGCGGGTTTCTTAGTGGATCGGTGATCCTGCATCCAGACATCCTGCATCCAGGCATCCTGCATCCAGGCATCCTGCATCCGGCATCCGATGGACGAAGCGCCAGGGTGCGTACGTTCGGATTGCCAGATAAAAATGCAAATTGAGGGCGCGGGGCTGCGAGAGGACGCGATCTGCTGTACATTCAGGGCGCAACACACCAGGCGATACCTCGATCTACCCATGGCCAACGTACTCAAAGTCCACGACTCCGACAATGTCCTCGTCGCCCTCGACGACCTGCCCGCCGGCACGGCCGTGCGCGATAACGGCTCGGTCATCTCGCTGCCCGAGAAGGTGCAGGCCAAACACAAACTCGTGACGCAGGCCCGCGCGGCGGGCGACCCGATCTACATGTACGGCGTCCTCGTAGGCCGCGCCACGCAGGCGATACCGCTCGGCGCGCCCATCCACACCGGCAACGTCAAACACGCGACCGCCGAGTTCAACGCCGCCGACAGCACGTTCTCGTGGACCCCGCCCGACGTGCGCCGCTGGAAAGACCGGACGTTCATGGGCTACCACCGGTCGGACGGCCAGGTGGGCACCGCGAACTATTGGGTGGTCATCCCGCTCGTGTTCTGCGAAAACCGCAACGTGGCCATCCTGCGCGATGCGTTCGAGAAGGAGCTGGGTTATGCGCAGCCGGCCCTGTACCAGCAGCATGTCGCGGAACTGGTGAAGCAGTACCGCGCCGGCGCGCCGGCCGAGGCGCTGCGCGCGTGGGCGTATCCGACCCAGAAAGCCGCCAGCACCCGCGCACCCGTCTTCGAAAACATCGACGGCATCCAGTTTCTGACCCACGAAGGCGGCTGCGGCGGCACCCGGCAGGATGCCCGGACACTCGTCTCCCTCCTCGCCGGCTACATCCACAACCCCAACGTCGCCGGGGCGACGGTGCTGAGTCTCGGCTGCCAGAACGCGCAGATCGAGATGCTCCAGGAAGAGATCCACAAACGCAATCCGAACTTCGACAAGCCGCTCTACCTCTACGAACAGCAGCGGGGCCCCTCGGAATACGACATGCTCTCGGATGCCATCCGGCAGACCTTCGCCGGCCTGGTGGAAGCCAACCAGCTCCGGCGCGCGCCGGCGCCGCTCAGCGCGCTGACGTTCGGCGTCGAGTGCGGCGGGTCGGACGGGTTCTCGGGGATCTCCGCCAACCCGGCGATGGGGCACGCGGCTGACCTGCTCGTGGCGCTCGGTGGCACCGTCATCCTGTCGGAATTCCCCGAACTGTGCGGCGTCGAACAGGAACTGATCAACCGGGCCGTCACCCCGGAGATCGGCGACCGGTTCATCCGCATCATGCGAGAGTACAGCCGGCAGGCCGAGGCCGTCGGCTCGGGCCTCCACATGAACCCCTCCCCCGGCAACATCAAGGACGGGCTGATCACCGACGCCATCAAGTCGGCCGGCGCCGCGAAGAAGGGCGGCACCTCGCCGATCACCGGCGTCCTCGGCTACCCGGAGTACGCGACGGCGAAGGGGCTGAACCTGCTCTGCACGCCGGGAAACGACGTGGAGTCGACGACCGGCATGGCCGGCGCCGGCGCCAACATTATGGCGTTTTCGACCGGCCTCGGCACGCCGACCGGCAACCCGATCTCGCCGGTCGTCAAGGTCTCGTCGAACACCCGGCTGGCCCAGCGCCTGCCGGACATCATCGACCTGGACAGCGGCTCGATCATCGCCGGCGAAAAGTCGATCCAGGATGTCGGCGAGGAACTCCTCGAGATGCTGATCCGGGTCGCCAGCGGCGAGATGAAGACGAAGGCCCAGATCCTCGGGCAGCACGACTTCATCCCCTGGAAGCAAGGGGTCTCCCTGTGAGCCCCACGGAATGAGCAGGCGCCTCCCCGAAACAGAGGCTCCGGTATCGTTCACCCCGTAACCCGCCCATTTCCATGGCCCTCCAGCAAGTCGATTTATACGTCGCCGATGCGTCCGTCCTGCCTACCGCGCTGGACGACGAGGCTTCAGTGGTCGCCCGCTGGGAGATCGACATGGAGGGCAGCCAGAAGCTGGTCCGCTTCCTCGTCGAGACCGAGAGCACCGAGACGCTGCTCGAACGGCTTCACGAGCGCATCGGGGACGAGGACGCCTACCGGATCGTCGTGACCAACGTCGAGGCCACCCTCCCGCGCCTCGAACCAAAGGAGGAAGCGGAGACGCCGAACGAAGAGACGCCGGGCCGCAAGGCCCGCATCAGCCGCGAGGAGCTGTACCAGGACATCGACGACGCCATCCGCACCACAAAAAGCCATTACACGCTGGTGGTGCTGTCGACCCTCGTGGCGGCGATCGGCCTCCTGCGCGCCAACGTGGCGGTGATCATCGGGGCGATGGTGATCGCGCCGCTGATCGGGCCCAACATCGCGCTCGCGCTGGGCACCACGCTGGCCGACACCGATCTCCTAAAACGGGCGATGCGGATCAACATCGCCGGCCTGCTCCTCGGCCTCGCGCTGTCGTTCGGGATCGGGCTCCTGCTGCCCGTCGACCCGAACTCTCCCGAGATCGCGGCACGCACCGAGGTCACGCTGGCCGACATGGCGCTGGCGCTGGCGGCCGGGGTCGCCGGCGCGTTGTCGATGACGCGGGGGGTCTCCTCGGCGCTGATCGGCGTCATGGTCGCCGTCGCCCTCATGCCGCCGCTCGTGGTGGTGGGGATGATGCTCGGCGCCGGCTTCTGGCAGCATGCCTACCGGGCCGGCCTGCTGCTCATCACCAACCTCACGGCCATCAACCTCGCCGGCATCGTCACCTTCCTCATCCAGGGCATCCGCCCGATGCGCTGGTACGAGACCGAGAAGGCCCGTAAGGCGACGCGCCTCGCCATCCTGCTCTGGGCCATCCTACTCGCCATCCTCATCGCCGCCATCCTCCTGGGCAACCCGGCATCCTACTGAGCCGGCATCGTGTTGAGATGGCGGAAGGACGGCACGGGGCGCGCTCAGCGCATAAACATCCCGCCGTTTATGTCGATCGTTTCGCCGGTGATGAAGTCGTTGTCGATGAGGAACCGGATGGCGCTGGCGATGTGCTCCACGGCGCCGTGTTCGCCGAGCGGCGTGTCCTTTTTCAGCTTGTCGAGGCGCTCCGTGGACGAGTACCGGTCGTGAAACGGCGTCAGGATGACCCCCGGGGCGATGGCATTGACGCGGATCTTCGGCGCCAGCTCGCGGGCGCTGCCGCGGGTGAAGGAGTCCACCGCCGCCTTGGAGGAGGCGTAGAGCGTCGACGTCGGCGAGCCGGTGCGCATCGCGATCGACGTCATGTTGACGATGCAGCCGTTGCCGCTCTTTTCGAGGAGGGGGATAAAGAGGCGCGTGACCAGCATCGTCGAGAACGTGTTGAGCGCAAAGATGCGCTCCATGAGATCCCAGGTGACGGTCTTGACGTCGTGCCGCTGCAGCATGCCGCCGGCGTTGTTCACCAGCACGTCGAGGCGGTCCGTCTCCGCGGCCACGACCTCGTGCAGGGCCTTACAGCCGGCCTCGTTCATGAGGTCCGCCCGGACCAGATGCGCCCGGCCGCCGCGCGCGTTGACGCCGGCCGCCACGTATTCGGCCTCGCTCTTCGAATTGTTGTAATGCACGAACAGTTCGTTGCCCGGAGCCAGTTCGAGGGCGGACGCGGCCCCGATGCCCGTGCTGGCGCCCGTTATCAGAATCTTCTTTCCCATAATACAATATCAGCCCGCGTACAGGCGTTGTCCTTCATATTGCGAAACGCTCGCCAATCTACGCACAAGCCACTTTGAGTGCCATGAAACTGGGTACCGCACGCGCCTTTCTTTCCCTCCTGCTCATCGCCGCCGCCGGCCTCGGCACCGCCCGGGCGCAGGCCTTCAGCTTTACGACGGACGACGAGAACGCCCTCGCCATGATGCAAATTCCGGGCGGCATCGTCGTGGTGACCGGATCGGATCAGGTCAAGATCGAAAAGGTGGTGATGCCGCCCGACCACAACGCCGGGGACGCCGTCGATCTGAAGGAAGGCGACCTCATCCTGTATGTCAACGGCGAGCGGGTCGGCAACGCCGTCGAGCTTTCAACGCTGCTCGACCGGATCGACACCGGCAAGGAGGTCAAGCTCGGCGTGCAGCGCGGCGAGCAGAAGATGATCCGCTCCTTTGCCAAACCCGAACCGCAGACGTCCTTCGGCGGGCAGGGTATCCGGATGGAATTCAATTCGGAAGGCGGCGAGGGCGTCCCGGGGCTGGAGAACATCGGGGTGTGGCCGGCCGGCTTCATCGTGGGCGAACGGAACGGCGAAGTCGTCGTCGACCGCGCGCTCCCCATACCGGGCAAGGCGCCGGAGCTGGCCGACATCGCCTCGGGCGATGTGATCGTCAGTGTCAACGCGAAATATGTGACTACGGTCGCCGATCTGAACGCGGCCTATGAAGCCATTGCCGTGGGCGGCAGCGTGAAGATGGAAATCGAGCAGAAGGGCATCGGAAAGGTTCTTATCTTCGAAAAGCCGCAGGCCCCCGAGATGAAGATGCAGATCCGCACGGAACGGCAATAAGCATCGCGCCGGCCCGGAGGCCCGTTGCTCGGGCCGGCTATCCTATACCATCTCTGGCCTGTTTGACCCATGTTTCGTCTGATCGTAGAGAAGGAGCTGCGCGACCTCATCGGCACGCCCCGGTTCGCCGTCACCTTCGGCGTATGCTCGCTGCTCATCCTGCTCGCATTTTATATGGGGGCGGAAAACTACCGGCTGATGCAGACGCGCTACGAGTCCGCCCGGCTGGAAAACAGCACGCAGATGGCGAACCTGACCACCGATCAGTGGCTCCAGCTCTCGCCCACACTCTTCGTCCCGCCCAGCCCGCTCGCCGCGCTGGTATCCGGCGTCTCGAACGACATCGGGCGCTCCGTCCAGATCCAGGGCCGCGGCGAGCTGTCGCTCGAAAACAGCCTCTACAGCGACGATACAGCGGCGGCGGTATTCCGGCTGCTGGACCTCGAGTTTGTCTTCACCATCGTCTTCTCCCTCTTCGCGATCCTGTTTTGCTACAACGCGGTCAATGGCGAAAAGGAACAGGGCACGCTGCGGCTCATCTTCGCGAATCCGGTCGCCCGCGACCAGTTCATCCTGGGCAAGATCGCCGGCTCCTTTCTCGCGCTGGGCATCCCGCTGCTCATTCCCATTCTGCTCGGCAGCCTGCTGTTCGCCGTGATGGGCGTGCCGATGACGGGCGACGAGTGGATCCGCCTTGCCGGCATCGTCGGAAGCGGCCTGCTGTATTTCGGGGTATTTCTGATGATCTCGGTGCTGATCTCCGCGATCACGGCCCAATCGTCCAGCTCGTTCATCTGGCTGCTCGTGATCTGGATCGCGGCCGTACTGGTCGTCCCCCGCGCCGCCGTGCTCTTCGCCGGCCGCGCGGTCGAGGTCCCGTCCGTCGACGAGATCGCGTACCAGAAACGCCAGAAGATGATGCAGATGGCGCAGGAGGACATGAAGGCGCTGGCCGCCGCCATGGGCGCCGAATCGGACGGGAGCAGCTTCCGCATGGAGATCAACGAGGAGTCGGACGACCCCGAGGCGGCCCAGAAGCGGATGGAGGAGCGGATGAACAACTTCATGAAGAAGCAGCGCGAACTGGGCGAAAAACGGGATCAGGAGATGGCGACGCTGACCGACCAGCTCAATACGGAGCGCTACAACCGTCAGCTCGTCCAGCAGCGCTGGGCCTTCGGCCTCGCCCGGCTATCGCCCGCGGCGGCGTTCACCATGGCCATCACCGACCTCGCCGGCACGTCCCTCGGCGCCGAAAGCCACTTCATGCAGGCCGTTCGGGACTACCAGACCTCGTTCAAGGCGTTCCAGGAAGAGAAAGCCGGCATGAGCTCAGGCGGGGGCTTCATGATCATGATGCGCTCCACGACCGAGGAACAGCCCGAACCCGAAAAAATCGACATCAACGAGGTGCCGGCGTTTACCTACGCGCCTCCCACCTTCCAAGAAACGCTGCCGACCGCCATCTGGAATATCGGACTGCTACTGCTGTACAATGTGGTCTTCTTCGCCGGCGCGTTCTTCGCCTTCACCCGGTTCGATGTGCGATGAAGGAGCTTCGCGGTCATTTGCTGCGCGGTCAAGAGCTTCGCGGTCAAGAGCTTTGCGGTCAGGTGCTGCGCGGTCATTTGCTGCGCGGTCATTTGCTGCGCGGTCATTTGCTGCGCGGTCATGTGCTGCGCGGTCAGGAGCTGCGCGGTCATGTGCTGCGCGGTCATTTGCTGCGCGGTCATTTGCGGTCATTTGCTGCGCGGTCATTTGCTGCGCGGTCATTTGCTGCGCGGTCATTTGCTGCGCGGTCAGGAGCTACCAAATCATGACCTTACTTTCATGACTCCCACTGTCGCGACCTTATTTTCATGACCTCACTGTCGCGACCCTCATCATGACCTCACTGTCATGACCTCACTGTCATGACCCTCCTTCATGACCTCACTGTCATGACCTTACTTTCATGACCTTCTTCCACGCCCATGTTTTTCCTGCTCGTTGAGAAAGAACTCAGAACCTGCTGCTGAGCCCCAAGTTCGTCGCGACGTTCGGGGCCTGCACGGTGCTGATCCTGACCAGCATCTTCGCCGGCATCGTCGAATACCGCAACAGCAGCGCGCAGTATTCCGCCGCGACGGCGCTGGTCGGCCAGGAGCTGTCGGAAGCGACCTCATGGGGGCAGCTCCGGCAACCGGCAGCGCGTATACCGCAAGCCGGAGGCGATGCAGATCTTCGCATCGGGGATTCACTTCGACATCGGGCGGTTTTCGGTGATCAGTTCGTGGCAGGACGTCCGTCTGCAACAGAGCCTACAGCATCGAACCGATCTTCGCGGTGTTCCGGGCCATCGACTTCGTCTTCATCGTGCAGGTGGTGCTTTCGCTCCTCACCATCGTGTTCGCCTATGACCTGATCAGCGGCGAAAAGGAGTCGGGCACGCTCCGCCTGATGCTCGCGAACGCCGTGCCTCGAACCCAGTACATCGCCGCCAAGATCGCCGGGGCCTGGCTGGGGCTTATGATCCCGCTGATCATCCCCATGCTCATCGGGGTGCTCCTCCCGATGGTCTTCAACATCCCGTTCGCCGGCGACGACTGGCTCCGGCTCGGCAAGCTCACCGGCTACTCGATGCTGTATCTCACGGCCTTTCTGTGCCTGGGCGTCCTGTTTTCGACCCTCACCCACCGATCCGCCATGTCGTTTCTGACGCTCCTGGTGTTCTGGATCGCCATGGTGCTCGTCGTGCCGCGCGGCGGCATGATGATCGCCTCGCGCTGTGCAGGTACCCTCCGCCAGCGAGATCGAGAGCCGGAAGGACGGCTTTGCGCGCGAACGCCGGAGCGCGTTTTTCGAGGAGCTGTCCGGAATCGTTCCAGAGCCGGGCGCGCGCCAAGGAAGGTATGAGCGAGGCGGAGCGCAAGCAATACGACGCCGATCACGAATGGGACTGGATGGTCGAGGACGACGACCGTCAGAGCCGGATGGACAACGACATCGCGGAGTACAACCGGAAGGTGGACGAGAGACTTGAACAACGTGCGCGCCGTCCAGCAATCGCTCGGCTTCTCGCTGTCACGCTTCTCGCCGGCGTCGGCCTACCAGCTCGCCGCCATGCGGCTCGGACGGACGGATCTCGGCCTGAAGCGGCGCTTCACCGAGTCGCTGTACGCCTACCGCACCGCGTTTACGGCCTATATCCGGGCAGAAAAACCCCGGCGGGATGACCATGCGGATCGGCGGCAACGAAAAGGCGGAGCCGCTGGACCTGAGCGATTTGCCGCAGTACAGCCCGGACGCCACGATCAGAGCGAGCAATCCCCCGCCGACCTGATCATCCTGACCCTCTACGCCTTCGGCGCGGTCGCCCTCGCCCTGATCGCCTTCAACCGGTACGACGTGCGCTGACGGGCTCGCCGCTCAGTGCGAGGCGAAGACGGACTGGTTGCCGTTCGCGTCGAACAGGATGATGTCGTATTTGTCGGCCGCGCGGCCTTCCACTTCCATGCCCGGCGAGCCGACCGGCATGCCCGGCGCCGTGATGCCGGTTGCGTTCAGGCGATCCTGCAGCAGCTTCTTGATGTCCTCGATCGGCACGTGGCCCGCGACGATGTACCCGCCGACGACGGCCGTATGGCACGACGAGAGCCGGCCCGGAACGCCGAAACGTTCCTTGATGGACCCCATGTCCTCGATATCCTGCGTCTTGACCTCCATGCCGTTGGCGCGCAGGTATTCGACCCACTTCGAGCAACAGCCGCATGTCGGGCTCTTGTAGACCATCATGGTGGGAAGCGCCTCGTCCACGAGGGCGACCTGTTTCATTTCCGTAGCGTCCTGCGAATCGGACTGGCAGCCGGCGGCCACGAGGAGGAGCAGGGCGAGCGCCGTGAGAGAAGATAGATACCGCATGCGTAGGGTTCGATGTGGGTGAAGAAAGTCTCTTAAAAATGCCCGATCCGTCAAGGCGTTCCCCGACCGTGGATCATGTTGCCGGATATCAAACAAAAAGCCGTCCGATGCGAGGCATCGAACGGCTTTTCTGAGCGGAACACGGGACTCGAACCCGCGACCTCAACCTTGGCAAGGTTGCGCTCTACCAGCTGAGCTAGTTCCGCTTTGCGGACGACAACGATACGAAACGCAAACCCGGCCTGTCAAGTGAAGACTATGCGGAGCCGGGCCCGTTTTGTCGATGGGGAGGTGTACCCCATCGTCCGGCTCAGGTTCCAGAAAAAAAGCCCAGCCGGCCGGGCTTTTTGGGGGCCGATTCGGGGGTTTGCTCGAGCTCGATCGTGTATTCGACGCTCAGCGCCTGGGCGCCGCTCGCATCCCAGAACGCCATGCCCTCCGCGTTGCGCGACAGCACCCCGAGCCGCAGGCGGGCGGCGCGCACCTCGCGCCCCCAGGCGCGCATCCGTTCGAGCAGCGCCCCGCCCAGACCCGACCGCCGCACCGCTTCATCGACGTACAACTCGGCGATGAACAGCTCCAGCGCGTCGCCGTAAATCGGGTAGGGACGCCAGCGCTGGCCATGCACGAACCCCACCGGCCGGCCGTCGTCAGTCGCGACGAAGAACCGGTGGAAATCGTCGACCAGCCAGACCGCCAGGTCGTTGCGCCAGCGGTGGTCCGCGTCCGCCGCCAGCACAAAGCGGGGCTCGAGCGCCATGTGCTGTTCCATGAGCGCGCGCCACATCGCGAAGAGCGCGGGCGCATCCGCGGGGCGAGCCTGCCGCACGTCGAAGGCCATGGGCATACTCAGGCTACAGCTTCCTTGCCGACGCGCGCCGCCTTCAGGTAGCCCTGGCGCAGCAGCAGTTCGGCGTTGAGGATGGCCCCGCCCGCGGCGCCGCGGATCGTGTTGTGCGAGAGCACGACAAACTTGACGTCGAGCACTTCGCAGGGCCGAATGCGGCCGACGGAGATCGTCATGCCGCGCCCAAGGTGCGCGTGCCGGCGCGACTGCGGGTAGTTCGCCTGATCGAACACCTGGAGGAAGGTTTCGGGAGCGGACGGCAGTCCGGCGACGGCCGCCGGCGTGTCGAACCCGCGGAACGCCGCGATCACGTCGTCGATCGAGGCTGTTTTGCGCAGCTTGAGCGATACGCACTCGAGGTGCCCATCCAGCACCGGGACGCGGTTGCACTGGGCGCTGATCCGGATCGACGCCGGCTCGACGCGATCCCCCTGGATGCGTCCGAGCAGCTTCAGAGGCTCGATCACCATCTTCTCCTCCTCCCCCCCGATATAGGGAATGACGTTGCCGAGGATATCGAGCGAGGCCACCCCCGGGTAGCCGGCGCCCGAGATGGCCTGCATCGTCGTCACCTGGATGGCCTCGATGCCGAAAGCATCTTCCAGCGGCCGCAACGCGCCCACGAGCCCGACGGTGGCGCAGTTCGGGTTGGTCACGATAAACCCGCCGTGGGCGCGCCAGGGCTGGTGATCGATGAGCGCGGTATGATCCGGGTTGATCTCGGGGATCAGCAGCGGTACCTGCTCGTGCATCCGGTAATTCTTGGCGTTCGAGATCACGGCATAGCCGGCTTCGGCGAAGGCGCGCTCGAGATCGCCGGCGACGGCGGCATCGAGCCCCGAGAAGACGACGTCGCACGGAATGCCCGGCGCCGCCTCCAGCACGTCCATGCGCGCGATGGCGTCCGGTATGGGCGTCGAGGAAATCCAGTTGACGGCCTCGGCGTACGGTTTGCCGGCCGAGCGCGAGGACGCGGCGAGGGCCGTGACCGTGAACCAGGGATGGCCATGGAGCAGCTCGACAAACTTCTGGCCAACGGCTCCGGTGGCGCCCAGGATGCCGACACGAAGGGGGGATTCAGGGTGTTTCATCCCGTATGGGTTGTTTGTGGGTGTGGAGGCGGGTGATGATCGTGGAAAAACGGGGATCAGCGATGCGCGGCAAGCGGCAGCGCCGGCTCGTGCTCCCGGCACAGCGCCCGGTCGTGCATCCAGCGCATGACGCGCTCGTTGATGGCGTCGACCTCGATGAGGAAGGCGTCGTGGCCGTCGGACGATTCGATGATCGACAGCTCCGAGTCGGGCAGGTGGGCGTGCAGCTCCTCCTGCTCGGCCAGCGGGTACAGCAGATCCGAGGTAATGCCGATGATGAGCGCCGGCTGCTCGATGCGCGCGAGCACGTCGGGATACGCGCCGCGGCCGCGGGCGACATCGTGCGTGTCCATCAGCTGCGTCAGACGAACGTAGCAGTTGGCGTCGAAGCGCTGCGTGAGCTTTTCGCCCTGGTAGCGCAGATAACTCTCGATGGAAAAGGCGCCGTCCTCCCGCTCTTCGGCCATCCGCCGGCGCCCGAAACGATCCTGGAACGAGGCATGGGACCGATAGGATATCATGGCCGCCATACGAGCCACCGAAAGGCCGGCGACGGGACCGTCCGCCGGGTCGTACCGGCCGTCGTTCCATTTGGGATCGCCATAGATGGCCTGCCGCTGCATCTCGCTCCAGCCGATGCACCAGGCCGAGTGCCGGCCGCCGACGGCGATGGGTACGATGGCGCGGACATACGGACCCAAAAACGCCCACTCGAGAACCTGCATCCCCCCCATCGACCCGCCGATCACGAGCTGGACGCCCGTGACGCCGAGATCGTCCAGCAGCCGGCGATGGAGCTGCACGGTGTCGCGGATGGAAAAGATGGGGAAGCCGGCGCCATAGGCGCGCCCGGTGTCCGGATTGCGCGTCAGCGGGGAAACCGAACCGTAAGGCGATCCCGGCACATTGGCCGCCACGATAAAATGGCAGGCCGGGTCGAGCGCTTTGCCGGGGCCGAGCAGCCCGCCCCACCAGTCGTCGATCGCCGTATTGCCGGTCAGGGCATGACACACGACGACGACGTTGTCACGGGTTTCGTTCAGCGTGCCCCAGGTCTGGTAGGCGACGGGCACTTCACGCAGGGTCGTTCCGGATTCCAGCGAGAACTCTGGCAGGATCAGCGTTTGAGGCATGCACGGTCTGGAACAAGGCGGAGCGGCCGGCTCCGCCAATGGGCGATGCTCACTCAGAAGCGCGAAGACGATGTGGGGGCATAAAAAAACCCCTCCCGTACGGTAGCGGAAGAGGCAAGCTGCAGCCAGACGCTGTCGCGTGACACTCTCTCCCGCTCATCTTCCCTCACCTGAGGTAGGACGTAGCACCTTTCCCGTTCAATTACTGCGAACGGACGGTTGCCAGGGTTTCACAGGGCCTAATCCCTCCACCCTTCTGGATGAGCTATCAGAGACATCGTTTCATGCCCTCTTTACCATAGCCCGGCGACGCGTGTTCCCGGAGCGAGAAAAGTTGAAAGCAGGTTCGCAGCACCTAAAATGACGTATTCACGGGATACCGCCGGCGGCCTATCCTTCCTACACTGTACTCTCCCCGAATCAGAGAGCGGCCTGCGGATACCCGGTTTATTCTTGCCCTGGCAAGCATGCGTTGTTGACCCAAGCACCGGCGTCCGTACGGCCGCTTTCTGTCTTGTCGAAACCGATCAGCGCACCCACGTCAACACGAACGCCGGCGGGACATTGGGGAGGATGGCCGGGCTCCGGTGACAGGCGCCGAAACGCTCTTCCATGCTTCGCCGGAAACGAACGGCCGTCGGCAGCGGGTAGGCGTGTACGTACTGGAACGTGCGAAAGACGGAACCCGGTGCCATCAGGTCGTCGATGCTGGTGATGATGGCGTTGCGCACCTGCGACGCGAAGCTCGCGAACGGGAGGCTCGATATGATGAGTTTCGCCTGCCCCATGCCGGCCTCCTCGAGATGCCGCGGCGCATCTTCCGCCATGCCCTGGACGAACGAGAAATCAGGATACCGCTGCCGCAAGAGGGTGACAAACCGCCCCTCGCACTCGATGCCCAGATAACGCGCCCCGGCGGGCAGCATGCGGTGGATGTGCCGGGTAAAGGCCCCGGTGCCAGGCCCCAGTTCGAGCACGACATCCCCCGGCTCCACAAAAACGTCGTCGATCATCGCGGCAGCCAGTTCGGCCGCACTGGGGACGATGGAGCCGACGCCGACCGGGTTCCGGAGAAAGGCCTTTACGAAATGAACGGTGTCACTATTGATCGCCATGGAAGCTCTGGAGTCTCAACCCCTCAACGCCCGAAAATCCCGTCATCGAGGCGAGGCTGCGTGGGTGGGAGTGCCTCGTTATGTACGCCATCGCATGATCCCATAGTTGCACCGGAAGGAAGGTCTGGCGAACGAATCGGCGTATGATACGATAAACGGCGGAGTATAACACGGACGGCGGCCCGGTTAAAATCGACCGCGGCCGGCGCGCCGATTCACGCCGGCGGCAGCATCTTCCCCGGATTTAGCAACCCCGCAGGGTCCAGCGCCTGCTTGATCGTGTGCAAGACGTGCAGGGCTTCGCCGTGCTCGGCGGCCATGAATCGCGTCTTGCCGAGCCCCACGCCGTGTTCGCCCGAGCACGTGCCGCCCAGTTCGAGCGCGTGGCGGACCAGCTGCTCGTGCAACCGCTCGGATTCGGCGACTTCCTCGGGGCGCTCGGGGTCGATGAGGTACTGCAGATGAAAATTGCCGTCTCCCACGTGGCCCACGAGCGGCGCCATGAGGAAGGTGCCGGCCATATCGGCCTGGACGCGCGCGAGGCATTCGGCCAGGCGCGAGAGCGGCACGCACACGTCGGTCCCCTTGGACCGCGCCCCGGGGCGCAGCCCCTTCGCCGCGTAGTGCGCATTGTGCCGGGCATGCCAGAGCGCCGCCCGCTCCCCGGCATCCGACGCCCACGTAAAATCCCTCCCGCCGCCGGCGCGCACCAGCGCCTCCACCTGCCGCAGCTGGCCTTCCACCTCCTCCCGCGTCCCGCTGAACTCCATGAAGAGCGTGGGCGCCTCGGGATGCGTCAGCCCGGCGTAGGCGTTGATGCCGCGGATCATCAGGGCATCCAGCAGCTCGATCCGGCCGATCGGGATGCCGGCGCGGCGCACCTTCACCACCACCCCCACCGCCTCGGCGAGCGACCCGAACGGGGCGACGGCCGCCACGACGTACGCCGGCACCGGGTAGAGCCGCAGCGTCACCTCCGTGATCACGCCGAGCGTCCCCTCGGAGCCCACGAAGAGCCGCGTCAGGTCGTATCCCGAAGCCGACTTCCGGGCGCGGCTGCCGGTCTCGATGAGCCGCCCGTCCGCCAGCACCACCTGGAGGGCGATGACGTTGTCGCGCATGGTGCCGTAGCGGACCGAGCTGGTCCCGCTGGCGCGTGTGGCCGCCATGCCGCCGAGCGTCGCGTCCGCGCCTGGATCCACCGGAAAAAAGAGCCCCGTCGGCGCCAGCTCGGCATTGAGCTGCTTGCGCCGCACGCCGGCCTGGACGGTGCAGTCGGCATCGTCCACATCCACCCGCAACACCCGGTTCATCCGCGACAGATCGAGG
>JAWKNW010000017.1:125000-129751 GCA_041391505.1 Rhodothermales bacterium | reverse complement strand
GGCGATCTGCCCGAGTTTTTCTTCATCGGCCGCATGGGCCGTCAGCACGATGCGCGACTGGGCCTCGCCGAACAATAACGCGTCGATGCGAATGCCGTCTTCCGTCTGGAGGTCGATATCGGCCCCCAGCCCTGCGGCGTGCAGCGTCGATTCCGCCAGACACACGGCCAGGCCTCCATCGGAAACGTCATGCGCACTCTCGACGAGGCCCGCGCGGATCATCGCCAGCATCGCTTTCTGCACGGCCTTTTCCTCGTCGAGATCCAGATGAGGCGCGTCGCCTTCGGTCCGCCGGTGCACCCACGAGAGGTATTCCGAGCCGCCGATGTCGTTGCGATGCCGCCACCGCCTGGGCGTTAACAGGTACACGACATCGCCGGCCGCTTTGAACGGCACCGTCGTCGTATCCCGGTCGACGTCCTCCACGAGCCCCACCATTCCGATCGTCGGCGTAGGAAACACCGCAGATTCAGGGTTTTCATTATAAAAGGACACGTTGCCGCCGGTCACCGGGGTATCAAAGGCGCGACAGGCATCGCCCATCCCGGCCAGAGCCTCCTTGAATACCCAGTACACCTCCGGTTTGTACGGATTGCCGAAATTGAGGCAGTTTGTGATGGCCAGCGGCTCGCCGCCGGCGCAGACCACGTTGCGCGCGGCCTCCGATACGGCGATCTGGCCTCCGCGACGCGGGTTCAGGTAAACAAAGCGTCCGTTGCAGTCCGTCTTGACCGCAAGGCCTCGGTCGGTGCCCTTGATCCGCACCACGGCGGCATCGCTGGGCCCCGGTCCCACGACGGTGTTGGTCCGAACCGTCGTATCGTACTGCTCGAATATCCAGCGTTTGGAGGCGATATTGGGCGCCCCGACCAGCTGGATCAGCACGTCGTTCGCGTGTTCAGGACGCAGATCGGGAAACGTGTGGAGATCGAAACCGGCCACGCGATCCAGATAGCTGGGCCGGCGCGTCTCACGGATATAAACAGGCGCTCCGCCTCCGAGCACCAGGTGCTCGGCCGGGACATCGGCCACCAGATCGCCGTGCCAGTATACCTTCACGCGGCCGTCGTCCGTGACCGTGCCGATCTGCTCGGCATGCAGGTCCCATTTCTCAAAAACGGCCAGCAGCGTGGCTTCCTTGCCTTTTTCGCAGACTACCAGCATGCGTTCCTGGCTCTCGGAAAGCAGCACCTCGTAAGGCGTCATCCCGGTCTCGCGCATGGGTACGCGCTCCAGATTCAGCACCATGCCGCTTTCTCCCTTGGCGCTCATTTCGCACGTCGAGCACGTGATGCCCGCCGCGCCCATATCCTGCATGCCGACCACCACGCCGCTCTGTATGACCTCCAGCGTCGCCTCGAGGAGGAGTTTCTCCGTGAAGGGGTCTCCGACCTGCACGCTGGGGCGTTTGGCTTCACTCGCTTCGGAAATCTCCTCGGAGGCGAAGGTGGCGCCATGGATGCCGTCCCGCCCCGTCGAGGATCCGACGATAAAGACAGGATTCCCGACACCGCTGGCTATCGCCGAAACGGTCTCCCCGACCTTGACAATGCCGACGCTCATCGCGTTGACGAGGGGATTGCCTTCGTAGGAGGGATCGAAGTACACTTCGCCGGCGACGGTCGGCACCCCGAAAGAATTGCCGTAATCGCCGATACCGCGAACGACGCCATCGAGCAGATACCGGACGCGGGGCTGCTCCAACGAGCCAAAACGCAGCGAATTGAGCGAGCAGATAGGCCGGGCGCCCATGGTGAAGATGTCGCGCTGGATGCCTCCGACCCCCGTCGCGGCGCCCTGGTAGGGCTCGACGGCGGAAGGGTGATTGTGGGATTCGATTTTGAACGCCACCCCCATCCCGTCGCCGATATCGATCAGGCCGGCATTTTCCTCTCCCGCGCCGACCAGCATCCGGCCGCCTTCACGGGGTAATTTCTTGAGTTCCGCGATCGAGTTCTTGTACGAGCAGTGCTCGCTCCACATGACGGAATAGATGCCCAGTTCGACGAAGGTCGGGGTGCGACCGAGTCGGTCCACGATCCAGCCGTATTCTTCTTCAGTTAGCCCGTGATCCCGGGCGAGTTGCAGGTTGACTTCAGGTTCAGTGAACGACTTCGCGGACATACGGCGTCAGAAGAAGGTGTGCGAGGCAGGAGATCCAAAATACGAACCGACGGCCTTGCACGCCGAACGACGTGGCGAAGCCTGTGTCAATTTCTGCACACCCTGTTCGAGGGGTAGCCAGGCCCGGCTCATCGTGCGACCGGCCGCGCGCATCCCGGAGTGCGCCGGACACGTGTCCCCGCGCAACGGTCGCCTGCACGAATGAAGCAAACCCCTAAGCAGACGGTGCGTGGCAGAACACACCCACGCCGCGTCGGGGGGTCAGGCGGTATACGAGTCGGGCGCGACGCCGACCACCTGCTTGAAGAGGCGGTTGAACGAACTGACGCTGTGGAAGCCGGTGAGATGGGCCACTTCGGCTGGCGTGTTGCCGGCCTCGAGCAGCTCCATGGCGTGCTGGAGCCGCTTGGTGCGCAGAAAACCCGCCGCGGACAGCCGTGTGAGGCGCAGCAGACGGCTTTCCAGGTGCGGAAGGCTCACCTGGGCTTCGCGGGCTAGCGCCTCGAGCCCGAAGAGGCTATTGCCGATATTGGCGTCAACCAGGCGATGCACGTTTTCAAGGAAGAGGGTGTCGGCAAGGCGAGCGGCCGTATCGTCTGCATCGATCTTGACGGAGGGGAGGCCGCCGTGTTGGATATATTGCCGCACCTCGACGAGGTTTTCGACACGAATGGGCAGCGCCTCGTTGTTTGCGACGCCGGAGAGCGTGTCCTCAGCTGAAATGTTCAGATCCTCGACATTAGGCAACCCGGCCGCCGGCGCGATCCAGAGCACCGGAGTATGCTTCAAAAGGGGATCGGCCTTGATCTCGTCGCAGAGAGCGCAGGCGCCTTTTTCATCCATGTTGGATGCGGTGATGACCAAGGCGGGCTGAAGCGACCGGGCCAGTTCCATCACGTCGATCGAGTCGTCGGCTTCGACGACGCTGTAGCGTGTGTGCAGTTGATGATGGAGTTCGCCACGAACGAACGCATCGCTCACCGCGACGAGAATCACGGGTTTGGCCTGAGGAACCTGGAGGACCGGGGCATGCTCGGTCTTAGCCGATGCAGCAGGTTTTGCGCGCGCCGTTGCGAGCACGTCGCGTGTTGCCGGCCGGGGCGCCGCGTCGCTGAGGAAAGCGTGTGATTCGGGTTTGGCCGGCGGCGGGCTAGCGGGTGTCTCACGCGCGAGTTCCTGGCCGCGCTTGCGCAACCGAAAGCGATCGGCCCAGCCAAACAGCCCGAGGACGGCCAGAACGAGTAGCAGGGCAGGGGAGGGGATCACATCGAGGAGTTGGCTTTCGCCGAGACGCGCGAGCGCCATGCGGCCTGTCGGATCGGCATATCCCGCAACGTCGCACACGGTAGCCACGAGACAGAAGCCCGCCGGCGCCATGGCCAGCCGGCGGTGGATACGAGCTGGCGCACGACTCAGGTCGAGGGCGGCAGTGTCGAGAACTCGAGCGTCGTTCGCGCGCATGGCGAGGAGGGTCTATCTAATGGGGCCTGACTCCGGCGGGGTGTGTGTAAGTATACGCTGAGGTAAGTATTGCGTCAACGGCGGTCGCGGGGGAGAGTTCACCGGCATCGCATTCTTGCGCGTTTTCTGGCACCCTGTGCGCGGCGAATTGCTGGAAAGACAAAAAGGTCCCGCCTTCAAACGAAGACGGGACCTTTTGAATGTAACTCGGCAACGACCTACTCTCCCACCATAAGGCAGTACCATCGGCGCAGCGGGGCTTAACTTCTCTGTTCGGAATGGGAAGAGGTGATCCCCCGCGCAATAGTCACCGAGAATGTGTTTGACATGGTTGTTCTGTGCTGGGCTGGAGGCTGGCCTGACCGAAAAGCCAGGTCACAGTACCTGTGAAAATGTGGATTTAAGCCTGATGGGTAATTAGTACGGCTCGGCTGAACATGTTACCATGCGTATACCTGCCGCCTATCAACGTCCTAGTCTTGAACGACCCATAAGGGAGACCTAATCTTGCAGAGGGTTTCGTGCTTAGATGCTTTCAGCGCTTATCCCGTCCGAACATAGCTACCCTGCGATGCAGCTGGCGCCACAACAGGTACACTAGAGGTTCGTCCACTTCGGTCCTCTCGTACTAGAAGCAGACCTGCGCAAGTCTCCAACGCCCACAGCAGATAGGGACCGAACTGTCTCACGACGTTCTGAACCCAGCTCACGTGCCGCTTTAATGGGCGAACAGCCCAACCCTTGGGACCTTCTTCAGCCCCAGGATGCGACGAGCCGACATCGAGGTGCCAAACCTCCGCGTCGATGTGAACTCTTGGCGGAGATCAGCCTGTTATCCCCGGCGTACCTTTTATCCTTTGAGCGACGGCCCTTCCATTCGGAACCGCCGGATCACTAAGCCCCACTTTCGTGCCTGCTCGACCTGTATGTCTCGCAGTCAAGCACCCTTTGCCTTTACACGCGACGCACGATTACCGACCGTGCTGAGGGTACCTTTGGGAGCCTCCGTTACTTTTTAGGAGGCGACCGCCCCAGTCAAACTACCCATCTAACACTGTCCCATGATTGGATAACAACCACTGGTTAGGCTTCAACCAAAGTAAGGGCGGTATTTCAAGGGTGACTCCACCATGCCTGGCGACACAGCTTCAAAGTCTCCCGCCTAT